>CADBLV010000044.1 GCA_902795555.1 uncultured Eubacteriales bacterium
CAGGCTGCGCCCGCAGTGATCCAGATCGGCTTTGATCCCTTCCGCCCGCAGCATCTGCACCAGACGGAAAGCCTCCGTCCGGTGGCGCCCCATATAGGTGATGAAAATGTCGTACCATCGGGGCTTCTCCGTCTCAATGCCTTCGCTGTCCATCAGCATCAGCACGCGCTCCAGCCCCATTCCGAATCCGACCGCCGGCAGATCCGGGCCCCCGATCTGCGAAACCAGGTTGTCATATCTTCCCCCGCCGCAAACGGTCAGGTTCCCGTCCTTCGTCGTCGTAATCAGCTCAAACACGGTCTTCGTGTAATAGTCCAGCCCCCGAACAATCCGGCTGTCCACTTCGTAAGGAATCCCCGCCGTGTCCAGGCATTTTTTCAGTTCCGCAAAATGCGCCTGGCATTCGTCGCACAGGAGATCCAGCATGCTCGGAGCCCCCTTGGTCAGCTCCTGACATTTCCGTTCCTTGCAGTCCAGGGCTCGCAGCGGGTTCCGTTCAAATCGTTCCTTGCAGTTGTCGCAAAGCCCCTCATATCGGTCCGCCAGATATTCCTTCAGCTTCTGATGATAGGCCGGCCGGCATTTGGGACATCCGATGCTGTTAATCCGAACGCTCAGGTTCCGAATCCCCAGGCTTTCCAGCAGCCGGAACGCAATCAGGATCAGCTCCGCGTCCGCCGTCGCTTCCTTCGCCCCGAAGCATTCCAGGCCGAACTGATGATGCTCCCGCAGCCGTCCGCTCTGCGGATTTTCATATCGGAAAATAGGCGCGTTCAGATAGTACATCTTGCAGGGAAGCGCGTCCGCGAAAAGGGCGTGCTCCAGGAAGCATCGCGCCGCCCCCGCCGTTCCTTCCGGCTTCAGCGTGATGGAGCGATCTCCTTTGTCCTTGAAGGTATACATTTCCTTCTGCACGATGTCCGTCGTGTCCCCGACGCCGCGCAGAAACAGCTCCGTGTGTTCAAACACGGGCGTCCGAACTTCCCGATATCCCGCCAAAGCCGCGGCCTCGCGCATCCGGGCCTCCAGCGCCTGCCATCGATAGCTGTCCTCCGGAAGCACATCCCGCGTTCCGCGGGGCGCCTGCATCTGCATAAAGCATCCTCCTGTTCCCGTGGAAAAATCATCAACAACTCATTATATCATGATTTGCTCATTTATCAATGAAAAAATTCTGTCTTGTCTCGGCAAGCCACCCGGTACAATTCTCCTGTCATTTTCCTGACTCTTTTTCATTGTTCACTATTATCAGACGAAAGGGACGGTTCTTTTCGGCTATCCTTGATCCGTCTCATCGTCCTGCGCTCGAATGGTTCGGTGTTACTGATGCCCGGGTTTGTTATGGCATTTTGACAAGGTGTATCGAAATCAACTTTACCGGGATTTGAATATTCAGTAATATGTGACACCCCGAGGCATTCCGCCTCGGGGTGTTTGCATATTTACCTTCTTCCTTCGGTTGACTATTTTGTACTCGCTCCCGCTGAAGCGGATCGCGAACAAAATATGCCTCTCCCGGCTCTTTCTGTTTGCCGGCTCTGTGCAGAAAAGAAACGGCTACTCACCGGAAGCTTTCAGCTGTTCCAGCGCAATCCGGGCTGCGCCTTCGGCGGCGTCGGTGGACGCTGTATGAAAGGTGATTCCTTTCCATCGCTTTTCCAGTTCCCGGATCAGTGTTTCGCGAACGGGTGCAGAATGCTGAAGGACACTGCCCCACAGGCCGACGGGGAACGATTCCTCCCCGTTGAGCTTCAGGCGAAGAACGGCGTCCCCGGCCAGATCGGCCAGGCGCATGGCAGCATCCTGCAGAATCGCCGCGGCCCGGGGATCCCCGCTTTCCGCAGCCGCAGTGACCGCTTCACCCAGATCCGGCGCACCGACCTGTCCGAGGGAAAGCGCGACCGCATAGTCCATGAGTTCCTTTCGGGTTCGGACCCCTGTGATCCGCTGAATTTCCTGAATCAGGGGACTGTCCTCCCGGCATCCGTCCATCCAGCGGCTGTACAGCTGAAGCGCCAGAGCATCAATATACCGGCCGCCGCCTTCATCCCCGAAAAGGGCGCTGTGCCATCCGCCGACACGGGCGCTCTCGCCGCGGCTGTTTCTTCCGTAACAGATGGATCCCGTTCCGGCCAGGATCAGCAGCCCATAGTTTCCGCAGATCATCCGAAAGGCCAGCTCCACGTCGTTCATCAGGGTAACGGGACAGTGAAACCCGGGCAGCCGCCCATATAACCTGTGCAAAAACACTTCGTCCTCCGGGCTGTCATCCCCCGTCGTTCCGCAGACAATGGCCCGGCAATCCTCCAGCCTTCCGCCGAAGGATTCCACGCAGCGCAGGAGATTCTCCCGCAGCCGGCTTTCCACTTCTTCTTCGGAATAGCGGTAATGATAGCAGGACTTCCCCCGGAAGATCCCCAGCGGCTGCCCCTGAAGATCAAAGGCGCGGACAAGATATTTGGTTCCGCCGCTGTCAGCGCCAAGCACATAAGGTGTTCCAACTGAACATTCCATTTTCCTTCTCCCTTCGAAACTGAACTGCCGTTTCGTCCGGTACACCCATGACAGAATCCCCCTTCCGGATTCACGTCTTCAGCCAAAATGGCGCTCCACCAGCGGAATCCATTCCAGGGGAGAATGGGTGATAAACGTGGGTTCCTCATCCGGCTCTGACGCCGTTCTGGGATATCGGGGGCTCCAGTCCAGCAGGACGGAAACCATTCCGACCCCGTTGGCGCCCTTGATATCCCGCGCCCGGTTATTCCCGAACATGACCATCCTTGAAAAATCTTCTTCCGCAAGGCCCAACCCGATCCGGGCCGTGTTGAACATTTTGGGGCTCGGCTTCAGTTCGCCCACGGCCTCGGAAATCGCGCGGGTTTCAAAAAGATCCCACAGGCCCAGCGGTTTCAGGATATTCTCGAAAGAGCGAACCCTTCCGTCCGCCACGAGCGCCACGCGCCAGCCGTGTTCATGAAAATACCGAACCGCTTCCACGGCTCCCGGCAGCGGTTCCGCGGACAGAACATCCCCGTTTTCATCAAAAACCTGGGTGCCTTCGTCCACCAGCGTATCCCCGCAGTCAAAGCACAGGATCCAGTGTTTCGACCTTTCGTTTTCCTTCATTATGCCAAACCTCCGTTATTCATCAATTCGCGCCGCGTGCAGCGTCAGGATTTCGAAGGGAGCCGCTGTCACCTCAAACCGGGTTCCCCTGCCCAGGCTGCCTTCCTTCTCCCGCTCATCCATGCTCACGCGGAACAGTTCCATCGGGAACGGCATCTCCAGAACAGCCCGGCCATGGGCATGCTTTCAGAGGTTTTCAGGAGCGACCCGTCAAACATCACCGATGAAAAGCCCAGATCCAGGGCCATCCAGATGCAGCCTTCCGTTTCGCCGTGATCCAGGTGCACCGCGATGGGAAGCGACGACCGCTCCGCGGCCGCGATCATAGCCTTCCCAAGCATCGGGAGCGGGGTCGTTCTCGGCCGTTTTTCCGCCTCCGCCAGCAAAGGCGCCATACTTACCAGCGGCAAAGCCCCTCACCCCTTTCACCCGATTTGGTCATCCCGGGTTTCATGTTCCCGTTCTCCGGCAACCAGCAGGCGCACGCCGCTTTCCCGAAGGGAAGACAGATACGGTTCCTCCGGCAGCCGGTCTGTAATGACCGTCTGGAATTCGGAAAAGGACGCGTAGTTCATCAGCCCCGGATGGCCGAATTTCTCCGATGTCATCAGCAGAATTTTCTCCGGAACCATCGCCATCACAGCCTGCTTGATTTCAAACTCATTCGGAAAGGAATTCGTCACCGTTCTCTCTGTCGAACCCGTGGTCGCCATGAACGCCTTCTGAATATTGTACTGTTTCAGCGAGGACACCGTCTCCACGCCCGTGAGAGAAAGGGTCTTTCGGCGCAGTTGCCCAGGCAGCAGAATCAGCTGAACATTGTCGTGCTGAACAGCCGACTGAATCAGCTGCAGATTGTGGGTCACAACCGTGATGCTGATGGCATCGTCAATGAATTCCAGCAGCGAGGAACAGGTGGTTCCGGAATCAACGAAGATCACATCGTGATCCCGAATCATGCCGGCCGCGGCCTGGCAGCAGGCACGCTTGGCCTCCGCGTTCATTTCAAACCGTTCCTGAAAGGCCGGCAGAATCCGGTTGGTCCTGTCGCTGGCGCTGACGCCGCCGTAAACCTTCTCCACGACGCCCCTTTTCTCCAGCTCCGCCACATCCCGCCGCACGGTATGCATCGACACGTCGAACCGGCGGCACAGCTCCTCCATGGAAAGGTTTCCGTTTTCACGGATCACTTTTTCCATCTCCGAACGGTGGGGACAACCCTTTTTGTTCCATCCCCTGTTCCAACGGAACAAAAAGGTCGTCCCCCTGTTCGGTTCCACCAGTTCCACAATGTCATTGATACATGAAAAGAGACAGTCTCATCAGCTGTCCCTTTGTGAGGAGAAACATGCGCAGGCATGCCCGCCGCTTTCCCGCAGCTCCGGCTCCTCTGCCCTGCACTGCCCCGTCGCGAAGGCGCACCGGTTGCTGAACCGGCATCCCGGCGGCAGGTCGTCCATCTGCGGCACGTTCCCGGGAATCGTTTCCAGCGGCGTCTCCCCCGTCCGCAGCGAGGTCACCGCCCGCAGCAGTCCCTTCGTGTATGGGTGCGCCGGATTTGCAAACAGCGCCCCGATCTCCGCGTGTTCCACGATCTTCCCCGCGTACATCACATAAACATCATCGCACATCTGGGCGATCACGCCCAGATTGTGGCTGATCAGCAGGATGCTCGTCCCGCCGTCCCGCAGCTTTTCCATCAACTTCAGAATCTGCGCCGCCACGGTCACGTCCAGCGCCGTGGTCGGCTCGTCCGCGATCAGCAGTTTCGGCCGGCAGATCATCGCCATCGCAATCATCACCCGCTGCCGCAATCCGCCGCTCAGCTGGTGCGGATATTCATCATACCTTCGCTCCGGGTCCGGAATGCCCACCGCCTCGAACATCTCAATCGTCCGCTGCCTGGCCTCCCCGGCATCGGCCCGCTCATGCAGCCGGATCGCTTCGTCCACCTGCTTCCCGACTTTCATCACCGGGTTCAGGCTGCTCATCGGGTCCTGAAAAATCA
>CADBLV010000045.1 GCA_902795555.1 uncultured Eubacteriales bacterium
ATCTCCGACGACGCCATCAAGGATCTGGACGAAGGCGGTATCATCCGCATCGGCGCCGAGGTGCATGCCGGAGACATCCTCGTCGGCAAGGTCACCCCGAAGGGAGAGACGGAGCTGACCGCGGAAGAAAGGCTGCTTCGCGCGATCTTCGGCGAGAAGGCCCGCGAGGTTCGGGACACGTCCCTGCGGGTTCCTCACGGCGAAGGCGGCATCGTGGTGGACGTCAAAGTGTTCACCCGGGAAAACAAGGACGAGCTTTCTCCTGGCGTCAATGAAATGGTGCGCATTTACATCGCCCAGAAGCGGAAGATCTCCGTGGGCGATAAGATGGCCGGCCGACACGGAAACAAGGGCGTTGTTTCCCGGATTCTGCGGGAAGAGGATATGCCCTTCCTGCCGGACGGCACTCCGCTGCAGATCGTGCTGAACCCCCTGGGCGTGCCTTCCCGAATGAATCTGGGACAGGTGCTGGAGGTTCACCTGGGTCTGGCCTGCCGCGCGCTGGGATGGCATATCGCCACACCGGTTTTCGACGGCGCCACCTATGAGGAGATCCTGGAGCATCTGGACAAGGCTGTTCAGAAGATGGACGCTCCCGAAGATCTGAGCGATCCGCATGTGACAGAGGATCATTTCCATAACGGACCGCCCATCCGGCTGGATCTGGATGAAGAAGGCAAGAACCTGTTCCGCCAGGGCAAGATCCGGGTGCGAGACGGCCGGACCGGCGATTATTTCGAAAACCCGGTTACCGTGGGTATCATGTACTTCCTGAAGCTGCATCACCTGGTGGACGACAAGATGCACGCGCGGTCTACTGGCCCCTATTCCCTGGTGACGCAGCAGCCTCTGGGCGGCAAGGCTCAGTTCGGCGGACAGCGCTTCGGCGAAATGGAAGTCTGGGCGCTGGAAGCCTACGGCGCCGCTAACACCCTGCAGGAAATCCTGACCGTCAAGTCGGACGATACCGTGGGCCGTGTGAAGACCTACGAGGCCATCATCCAAGGCCAGAACATCCCCACACCCGGTGTGCCTGAAAGCTTCAAGGTGCTGCTGAAGGAGATGCAGGCGCTGAGCCTGGATGTCCGCGTGCTGGATGCCGCGAAGAACGAAATTGAGATTCCCGAACTCGATCCCGAGGATATGCCTTCCGGCGATCAGCCGTCTCTGCGCCGCGGACAGGGCCAGACCCTTACGCCCGTCGAAATCGTGGCCGTGGCCGAGGAAGACGAGGAAACCGCCCAGGCGGCAGACGAAGCCTTCAATATGTCCGACGAGGATCTGGATTTCAGCTCCGGCGACGACGATTCGGAAACTTTCGATCTCAGCCCGGATGATCTGGAGGATCTGGAAGACTTCAATGTGGATGATCTGTCCGACCTCAACCTGGATGACGACGAATAATCTCCCCGCTGTCCCTGATTCCTGATGACCGATATTAAGAAAGGGAGTGTGCCCCTTTGTTTGAACTGTCTAATCTGGATTCCATTCAGATCGGTATGGCTTCCCCGGAACAGATTCTTGCCTGGTCCCACGGGGAGGTTACCAAGCCCGAAACCATCAACTACCGCACCCTGAAGCCCGAGCGGGACGGCCTGTACTGCGAGCGTATCTTCGGGCCGACCAAGGACTGGGAATGCAACTGCGGAAAGTATAAACGCATCAAGTTCAAGGACAAGGACAAGGTTTGCGACAAGTGCGGCGTTCAGGTGACCCGCGCCAAGGTTCGCCGGGAACGGATGGGCCATATGCAGCTGGCTGCTCCCGTCAGCCACATCTGGTATTTCAAGGGGATTCCCAGCCGCATGGGCATGCTGCTGGACATCTCTCCGCGGAATCTGGAAAAGGTGCTGTATTTCGCCAATTTCATCGTGCTGGATCCCGGCAATTCCGATGAAACGGGCCTGAAAAAGCTGGAGCTGATCAACGATGCCCGCTATCGGGAAGTTGAAAACCGCTGCGGGAAAGGTTCCTTCGTTGCCAAGATGGGCGCCGAAGCGATCCGCGACCTGCTGCTGGAGATCGATTTGGAAAAGCTGTCCGAAGACCTGAAGACGGAAATCGCGCAGCTGACCGAGAAGGAAAGGGACCGCGAAACCGAGGGACAGAAGCGCGCCCGGGCTGTCAAACGCCTGGAGGTCGTTGAATCTTTCCGCACCAGCCATAACAAGCCGGAATGGATGATTCTGACCGTAGTGCCCGTGATTCCTCCGGATCTGCGCCCGCTGATTCAGCTGGACGGCGGTCGTTTCGCCACCTCCGATCTGAACGATCTCTATCGCCGGGTGATCAACCGGAACAACCGCCTGAAGAGACTGCTCGAGCTTGGCGCGCCGGACATCATCGTCCGGAACGAAAAGCGCATGCTGCAGGAATCCGTCGACGCCCTGATCGACAACGGCCGCCGCGGCCGTCCCGTCACCGGTCCCGGAAACCGCGCCCTCAAGTC
>CADBLV010000046.1 GCA_902795555.1 uncultured Eubacteriales bacterium
CGAAGCCGTTCAATTTCGAAGGCAAACAGCGCATGAAGAACGCGGAGGCCGGCATCGCCGAGCTCAAGCCGCATGTGGATACGCTGGTGGTGATCCCGAACGACCGGCTGCTGCAGGTGGTCAATAAGGGAACGACCATGATCGAAGCTTTCCGGATCGCGGACGACGTGCTCCGGCAGGGCATTCAGGGCATCAGCGATCTGATCGCTGTGCCGGCCATGATTAACCTGGACTTCGCGGACGTGAAGACCGTGATGGAATCCGGCGGCATGGCGCATATGGGCATCGGCATCGGGAGCGGCGAGAACAAGCTGGTCGAAGCCGCCAAGAATGCCATCGCTTCTCCGCTGCTGGAAACCAATATCGACGGCGCACGGGCTGTGCTGATCAATGTGACCGGCGGTTCGGACATCTCCATTGTGGATATCAACGAAGCGGCCAACCTGATCATGGAGGCTGCCGATCCCGACGCGAACATTATCTTCGGCGCGGGCATCGACGAGACCATGGGCGACGATGTACGGATTACCGTCATTGCCACGGGATTTGAAAAAACGCCGTTCCCCACGAAGGAGCCCGCCAAGAAGCCCAGGGAGATTGAGCACGAGCGGCTGTTCGGTTCCTTCGGAACCAATTTCTCCAAGACGGAGACCCCGACGAACCGGGAATATTTTGATAACACCACCCCGTCCTTCGGCGGAAGCTCGTTTACCGCAGCCCCCGGCGGGGAGACGCCCGGCTTCATGAGCAATGCCCGTCCCAGCATGGGTGTGCCGGGCATGGTGAATACCGGCTCCTTCCAGACCGGCTTCAGCTATCAGCAGGGCGTGCCTCAGCAGCCGACCCGTTCCTTCCAGACCGTCGGCCAGCAAACCGGTACCAATCCCATGATGTCCGGCAACACGGGCGCTTTCGCCCCCGGGCAGCCTGCCAATTATCAGCCGGTGTTCAACAGCAACGGTCAGGTGACCGGTCAGACCGGTTCCTTCCAGCCGATTCCGCAGAACCAGGCCATGTCCACGGATGACCACGGCGTGCCCGGCTTCCTGCGCAGGAAGAAATAAAACGTCCGGACCGACATCCGGTCAGGCCCGGGAATCCTGCCAAAAGGAAACCGGCCAGGCTGAAATTTCACAGAACCCCGACAGGCGGAGCGAGCAATCGTTCCGTCTGTTTTTATGGGATCGGGTCGTCGACTGCGTATATTTTGTTATCTTCTTTCAGACAATGCCTTCCCTTCACCTTCAAAATATGTTAAAATCATTATCATAAGTCCTGCGAACGTACTTTCGACAGAAACAGGAGGACATAGCCATGGGTTTTATTCCGGAAGCGGACGCGAAGAAGAAAGCGGCCACACGACAGCTGATCCTGGAGACCGCTATGCGCCTGTTCTCCGAAAAATCGATCGACGCGGTCAACCTGAAAGAGATTGGTGAGGCAGCCGGCGTGAGCTTTATGACGGTTTATCGCCATTTCGACAAGAAACCGGATCTGGTTCTGGCTGTGGGGATTTATGCCTGGCAACAGTTTGCCGGGATGATCTGGGAACGCCGGGACCGTATGGAGGAACGCCATCAGATGACCGCGGCGGAGGAGCTTGCGTTCTATCTGGATTCCTTTCTGATTCTTTACCGGGAACACCGGGATATGCTTCGTTTCAATCAACTCTTTAATATCTATCTGAAGGCAGAGAACATCAAGCCTGACAATGCGAAGGCCTATCGGGCGTTCTTTGACCGTGTGGAGGAAGAATTTCACGCAATCTATGCCAAAGGGGAGCAGGATCATACGCTTCGGACGGATGTTCCTGAGGGAGAGATGCTCTCAACGACACTGCATCTGATGCTGGCGGCGGTGACGCGATACGCGGTTGGCCTGGTGTATCATCCGGAAGGCGGTTTTCACGCGGAGAAGGAACTGGAAACGATGAAGGAAATGCTGCTGCGGATGTATTCATTCGGCACGCCGACAAGTGAGGAATCCTGCAGTTACAGTGGAAACACGGATGGCCGCTGATTTCAAACGGGACAGGGGCTATTCCGAAAACAGAAACACGAAAGAACAGGGAGGGGCTTGAGCATGGCGACAGCCGGACGCACAATCAATACATCAATCTATCTGAAGCGAAGCTTCCGGAAATGGATGGGGTTTGTGCTGCTTGTTTTGCTGATCCTGTGTCTGACGGCCGGGAGCGCCCTGGCGGATGATCCGATTGTAATCAAGATGGAAAACGAAATACTGAAGAAAGGCGGAGAGAATTGGAACATCAGTAGTAATTTCCTGTGGCTTGAATCAGGAGATTCAGGAAGAAGCTATCGGCTGGATAGCGATATTGATATTAAGGCACCCATCCAAATTCAGGGTGGCAAAATGGTTACGCTTGACCTGAACGGAAAAACGATCAACCGCGGTCTGACAGAGGCTACAGACAAAGGATATGTTTTCTATGTTTCATCAAATCAAAAACTGACCATCACGGACAGCAGAGGTGGCGGGATAATTACCGGAGGATACAACAAGAACGCTCCAGGCGCGATAAAAGTAGAAGATGGCGAATTTATTCTGAAAAGCGGTTCGATCACCGGGAATAAAACATCGACAGAGGGCGGAGCGGTTTATTTTTCGAGCAGCTCTCAAAAAACCGCTGTTTTCACGATGGAGGGCGGATCTATCACGAACAACGTAGCCGCGAAAGACGGTGGCGGGGTTTATATGGGCGGCGCCGGCAGTACCTTCACCATGAAAGGCGGAACCATCTCCGGCAACATAAGTGATGAAAAAGGGGGCGGAGTCTGCGTGCATTCCGGCACCTTTGTTATGACCGGCGGTACGATTTCGGGCAACACAGCAAAAAGCGACGGTGGCGGTGTCGATGTCTGGCAAGACGGGATTTTTCAGCTTTCCGGCGCTCCCACCATCAAGGGAAACACGTATAACGGCGTGGCGAATGACGTCGCACTTGCCCACAAAAATCTGAACATCCAAATCACAGGGCCCATGACCGGCGGGGAGATCTATGTCAATCGTACGCTGGGAGACACAGTGGGCGTTGCAGCCGGCAGCTATACGACGATCACGGAAACGGATGCATCGAAATTCTTTTCCAAAGACGGAAAATACGTCGGGATTCTGACGGAGAATAGAATAAATGTGGTTTTCGGGGAGAAAAAACTGCTGACAGACGAAATGGTTACCATGACATCCGTTTCGGAAGACTATACCGGCAGCGCTTTTGCGCCAGTGGTTGTCAAAGACGGGGACAGGACGCTGACGCTCGGGACGGATTATACCCTCAGCTATCTGAGAGACGGCGTTTCTGCCGGGGAG
>CADBLV010000047.1 GCA_902795555.1 uncultured Eubacteriales bacterium
CGCATCCGGAGTAGCATTGAATACCGGGGGATTATAGCACACAGAAAATGATTTGACAACTGCAGCATCCTCTGCATACACGATGAATCTGCAGCAGCCTCTGCATACACGATGAAACGAAGAACCGTCTCCATCGTCTACCTCTGTTCCCATCTCTGTGGGCGGAACGAAAAGGGTCATCCCCCCTGTTCCTCCCCCTGTTCCGCCGTCCCTGTTATTCGAGGATTGTCGTCAAATTTGCTGTTGCCTTCATGCTTCTCCCGCTGTACAATGGAGTCAGGCAAAAGAAAAGGAGGATGTGTTATGAAAAAAACGCTGTGCGGGATTCTATCCCTCTCCATGATTCTGACGGGCTGCGGCTTTGCGACAGCCGAGGGTGCTTCTTCCGGACACAGGCTTCTGTATCAGGGGCACGGCAGCCTTCGGATTGTCACGAGCGAAGGGAAAGTCATCTATATCGATCCCTATGCCGGAGAAGGCTATGATCTTCCCGCTGATCTGATTCTGGTCACCCACGGCCATCAGGATCATACCGCCGTGAATCTGATCAAAAACCGTCATGACGACTGCCGGATCATCACCTATAAGGAAGCGCTTGCAGACGGAGTGTATAAGACCTTCGACCTGGGATATGCTACAGTCGAAGCAGTTCAGGCCGGAAATAACAAAAACCACAACATCAAGGAATGCGTCGGCTGGCTGATTACCCTTTCCGATGGCATCACAGTCTATGCCACCGGTGATACTTCCACCACGGATCAGATGGCTGAACTGGCCGGACGCCATATCGATTACGCATTCTTTGTCTGCGACGGGATTTACAATATGGATATGGATGAAGCCATCGCCTGCGCAAAGCTCGTCAACGCGCAGCACAGCATTCCGTATCACATGGCCCCGGGAAAGCTGTTTGATCAAAACCGGGCAGAACTGTTTGATGTTCCGGGACGATTGATTCTCCCCGCCGGGGAGGAAATAACCCTGGAGTAAAAAAGGACAGAGGGAGGAAACCAAAATGAAACGATGGGTACTTTGGTTCTGCAGCATTCTGCTGGCGGTATGTATCCTCGCGGCTGCGGGCCCGGTCGGAGCGGAGGAAGCAGCTGCTCCGGAGATGATGTATGAATATCGTCTGCTGGACAGCGGGGAAGCCGAGATTATCGCGTATAACGGAAATGAAACGGATGTTGTGATTCCGGAGACGCTGGAAGGGCATTCCGTGGGTTCCATCGGGGAAAATGCGTTTCGCAGCTATTTTACAACTTCCGTCATCATTCCGGAGGGTGTGAAGGCGATCGGGAACTTTGCGTTTTCCTGGTGTGAAAACCTGACATCCGTCACAATCCCGGATTCGGTTGCATTGCTTGGATATAATCCTTTTGCGGGGAATCCGAATCTGACGGAAATCCGGGTCGGACAGGACAACCCGGTGCTGGAAATCCGGGAAGGCGTTTTGTTTCATAAACAGGACAAAAGCCTGATTTGGTGTCCCTGTGAGAAGGAAGGCGAATATACCGTTCCGGAAGGAACGGAGATCATCGGGGTTGCCGCCTTTGAGCAATGCCGACAGTTGACGAAGGTTACGCTTCCTGAGGGACTGAAGAAGATTGACAGCGATGCCTTTTATGGCTGCTCCGCGCTGGAATCCCTGGAGATCCCGGAGACGGTTACGGAACTTGGCTCCTTCGTTTTCTGTGAATGTAAAGCGCTGAAATCTGTTTCGCTTCCGGAAGGGATCAGGATCATTGACAATCATCTGTTCGGATCCTGTGAAAGCCTGGAATCTATCGTGATCCCATCCACTGTGAAGGAAATCGGATATCGTGCGTTTGATCACTGCGTAAAGCTGACAACGGTTGAACTTCCGGCAGGCATCGAGATCATTGACAGCAATCCCTTCCTGGGCTGTGAAAACCTCAGGGAGATTATTCTCCCGTCGGAAAGCACTGTTCTGCAATATGTTGACGGCGTGCTGATCGACTGGGAGAACAAGTCCGTGGCCTGCTGCCCCTGTGGTGCCGGCATCAAAGAATACAGGATTCCGGAGGGAATCGAGGTGATCGGCCATGACGCGTTCAGCGGCTGCAGCAGTCTGCAGTCTGTCTCGATTCCTGACACGGTGACCTATATCAGGGGATACGCGTTTGAGGGCTGCACAGGGCTGAAAAA
>CADBLV010000048.1 GCA_902795555.1 uncultured Eubacteriales bacterium
GACGATTCAGAACTTCTCCGACAAGGATGGCAACGTGATCGACACCATGGCTGCGCGGAACGTGGCGGAAAAGGAACAGGACAAGCGGATTGCCGAGGCGGAGGCCGAAAAGCAATCGAAGTTTGCGGAGATGCAGGCTGAAGCGGAAATCGCCCGGCAGAACCGCGATCTGGAGGTTCAGAAAGCTGCCTTCAAGCAGGAAACGGAGGAAGCCCGCGCGAAGGCGGAGATGGCTTATAAGATTGAACAGGAACGGATTAACAAAACCTTTGTCACCGAGCACGCCGCGGCGGAAATCACCCGGCTGGAAAAGGAAACGGAACTGAAGCGGCAGGCGGTTGAAATCGAGCGCGAAAAGCTGAACGTGGAAATTCGTGAAAAAGCTGCCGCGGAAAAGGACAGAGCCATCGCGGAGGCGGAAGCGGAGAAATATCGGCGACAGGCCGAGGCGGACGCGGCGCTGTATGCGGCGCAGAAGGAAGCGGAAGCCATCCGTATGAAGGGCGAGGCCGAGGCGGAGGCCCTGCGGATGAAGGCGGAAGCCATGCAGCTTTACGGCCAGGCCGCGATGATGGAAATGGTCACCGATAAGCTGCCGGACATTGCCCGGGCCATATCCGAACCGCTGAGCAAAACGGACAAGATCATTCTTTTCGGCGAAGGGGGAGCTACCGCCATGGCGCGGGACACCGCCGGAACCATGCTGCAGACCTTTGAGGCCGTGAAGGAAGCGGTCGGCCTGGATATTCCCAAAACCATCCGGGATGTGTCAACCGGCGGACTGGTGGGGAAAGCTCCGAAAGAGGAAAAGCCGAAAGGGGAGCCGAAAGAGGAAGGCACCTGAACAGGTCAATTCTTTTATCAATAAACCTATTGTGAAGCGATGCGTTTTCCGGTACAATAGGGAAAGAGACCGATTTCGCGCCCGGGCGTACAGCGCGCGGGAAGCCGAAATCATCATGCTGAGCAGAGACATATTTTGCCCACGAGCGCGAAGCGGAGTGGCAGCAAAATAGTCATCCGGCACGAAATGGCAGAGGTGAGCTGTTGCTCACAGAGGAGAAACAGACGCGAACGGAATGTTTGCAGAGGAGGATTGAACCATGGGAGAAAAAATGAGGCTGGTAACCCGCAGCGACTTTGACGGACTGGCATGCGCCATGATGCTTCGGGAGTTGGACCTGATTGACGACATCAAGTTTGTTCACCCCAAGGATGTTCAGGACGGTAAGGTGGAGCTGAGCAAAAACGACATCACCACCAACCTGCCGTATGATCCGCGGGTGGCGCTGGCTTTTGACCATCACGAATCGGAAGTGGACCGGCTGAAGGCGCTGGAGACGGGCGGGAAGCTGATTATCGATCCCGAAGCCCGCAGCGCGGCCCGGGTGGTCTATGATTATTACGGCGGGAAAGCGAAGTTCCAGCGGATCAGCGACGACCTGATGGAAGCGGTGGACAAAGGAGACAGCGCTGATTTTACCATGGACGAGATTCTTCATCCCAAGGGATGGGTGCTGCTGCACTATCTGATGGACCCCCGGACGGGACTGGGGCGGTTCCGCAATTTCCGGATTTCCAATTACGACCTGATGATGGTGCTGATTGACTATTGCATGAATCACAACATCGATGAGATTCTGGAAATGCCGGACGTGAAAGAACGGGTGGAGCTTTATTTTGAACAGGCGGACCTGTTTGAGGCGCAGCTCAGGCGGATTGCCCGGATCGAGGGCAAGGTGGTTGTGCTGGATCTGCGGGAGGAAGAGATTATTCACGCGGGCAACCGGTTCATGATTTACGCGCTGTATCCGGAAACCCAGATTTCCGTGCATGTGGCCTGGGGATTCCGGAAGCAGAACACCGCCGTGATGATCGGGAAATCCATCGTCAACAAGGGATCGCAGGCGGACATTGGGGAACTGTGCCTGAAATACGGCGGCGGCGGCCATCGCAACGCGGGTACCTGCCAGCTGGATAACGACGTGGTGGATCAGGAACTGCCCAACATCATTGCCGCGCTGAACGTGTGATTCAAAGCGGCCGGCCGGACCGTTACCGGGCAGGGCCTGCTCCGTCATCCGGGGGAAGCTGGGAGGCGCTGCGGATCTTTCGGCCGAGGCGAAGCTCCACAAAGGAGCGGAGCAGGTGGAACGGCGCGGCGGCATCCGGGGAATTGACCCAGGCGGAGGAGCCGGAGCGCAGCGCCATCTGCATCCAGCGAAGCTGCGGCAGGGAAAGGGCTGTCTGCGCACGTCCCTGCCGGCAGTCGGCGCAGCAAACGCCGCCCTCTTCCGTGTCAAAGAAGAGCGGCTGGACATCCTCCACGCGCCGGCCGCAGAAAACGCAGTGATTCAGGCGGGGTTTGAAACCCTGACAGGCCGCGAAATGCAGAAGAAAGCCGGAGAGAAGCGGCTTCCATTCCTGATCCGAAAAGGTCAGGCGGGACAGTGTATGCAGCAGGAGCATGAACAGCTCCTGCTGTTCCTGTTCCGGCTCAATGACGGCTTCAGCCAGATTCAGCAGATAGATACCGCAGGTGAGACGGTCATAATCGATGCGGAGAGGATAGAAGGTCTCGATCAGACGGACGGAGGTGACAGTGACATGTCCGCCGGTTTCGATGAGCATATAATCCCCGAGGGCAAAGAGCTCTCCGGCGTTGAGATTGTGGGATTTGGGTTTGCGGCAGTTTCGGATGATGGCGTCAATGCGTCCCCGGGAGGGGCTGAGGAGAGTCACCATCCGGTCGTTGTCCCGGTAGTCCGCATGGCGCAGGACAATGGCGGTGTTTTCGGTCTGAACCATAACATTCCTTTCAGCGCGGCGCACGCAGGGCCTGATCAGATGAAAAGGTTTCCGCTGGAAGAGGGAACCCGGAACGGGTTTCCGGCGTCTTTCAGAGTGAAGCCATTCATCCGCGGATTTCCGGAGGCACGGCTGCATGATTCGCACGAAGACAGTTGGCGAAAGCTTGAGGCTATGCTATCATAAGGACAGGGAGAATTCAAGGGGAACGCTGAGGAAATCCATCCGGCGGATGCGGGAACGCATTCGACGGACGGAAACGGAATCGGTGATTTCCGGAGAGGAAGAAAGATGGATGAGCTGATGCTCCGCAGAGCCCGGGACGGGGACGCGGAGGCGTTTGAAGCGCTGATGACGCCGCTGGAAAACCTGATCTGGCGGGTGTGCTGGCACTATCTGGGAAACCGGGAGGACGCTTCGGACTGCGGCCAGGAAGCGATGATTCGAATCTGGCGGAATCTGGGGAACTATCGGGGGGATTGCGCTTTTGAGAGCTGGGTGTACCGGATTGCGGCGAATGTATGCCTGGACCTTCTGCGAAAGCGGAAACGGGAGAGGCAGACCTCTCTGGAGCCCATGCGGGAGCAGGGATTCGATCCGCCGGATCCCGGGCCGGGAACCGAGGAACAGGTTGCGGCCGGGGATGAACGGGAACGGCTGCGGCAGATGATTGCGGAACTGCCGGAAGAGCAGCGGGATGCTCTGGTGCTGACCCAGCTGGAAGGAAAGAGCTATGAGGAGACGGCGGCGATGCTGGACGTTTCCGAGGGAACCGTGAAGAGTCGGGTCAATCGGGCCAAAGCCCGTCTGAAGGAACTGATGACGGGGAAGGGCGAAAAAGCGGAAAGAGACGAAAAGAGCAAACGAAAAGCGACGGCAGCGGAAAAGACAGAGACGGGACCGGGAGAAAAGAAATCAACAGAAGAAAGGAGGCAGCGGAAATGAGCACGATGGAACGGAAGATGGAAACAACGTTTGATCCGGACGAGGCGCTGCGCGTGATGGCAGCGGATGTGCCTGCGATGCCCGCAGATTTCCATGCCTCCTGGACCCGGGCCATTCGGGAAGAAGCAAAAAGCACCGAAAGTCAGGAGAACAAAAAAGAAGGGAAAATTGTAAAGCTGTTTTCCCGGAAACCGGGCACACAGGCGAGGAGACTGGCCGCGGTCGCGGCTGTGGCGGTGTTTTTGCTGGGCGGAACCATGTTGACCCGGGGACGCTGGACAACGCCGATCCGGGTGGAGAAGAAGACGGAAACAGCTGTACAGACAGGGCAAACGGTGAATCAGGAAGCTTTGAAGGCGGGCGAAAGTCTCGCTGGACAGACGGCTATGCCGACAGCGGCGGTAACTATGGCGCCGTCAACGATGATGGATGCAACGAAAACGGAGAGCGCAGCGGAGGCGGACATGGCCATGCCGGTGATGGCTGCAACGAAAACGGAAAGTGCAGCGGAAACGAACGAGGCTGTGCCGATGATGGCTGCGGGAGCCTATGAGGTTGCCGCTTATGAGGAAGCGGAAGAGGCAGAGGAGGCAGAAGAGAGTGCACCGATGATGGCAGATGCGGCAGCGAATGAAGCTCCGATGATGCCGAGTGCGGCAGTGAATGAGGCATCGGTGATGTCGGATATGGCAGCGAATGAAGCACCGATGATGTCGGATGCGACAGCGGATGAATCGTCGATGATGTACGCGGCGGAATCGGTGAACGCATCCGGAGCGGCTCGGAAATCGGCCGCCTCAAAAGCTGCGGGAATGGCTGGGGAAACTGCGACACCTCAGAGAGAGAGCGAGGCAGAAACCGAGGCTATACAAACGAAAGCAGCCTATAAGGCGGCGGAAACCAAGACCACGCAAAAAGAAGCTACCTATGAGAAGACAGCAACCGTAGCCACGGAAAAGGAAGCAACC
>CADBLV010000049.1 GCA_902795555.1 uncultured Eubacteriales bacterium
AGGCGAAGGTCTGCAAAACCTTTATTCTCCAGTTCGAATCTGGATGGCACCTCGAGAAACCTGCCTGCAGAGGCGGGTTTTTTTCTGCCTGTTCCGGTTCATGCTGCTCCGTTCCGAGGATGGTTTTTCTGCAAAAAAGTCATTTTCTTCCGCAAAAAAAAGTCTGTACAAACCGCTTCTGACGTGTTATACTGCTCGGGTAGACCCAACCCCTGGTTTTAAGCTGCGGTTCATTTCCTCCATGGTTGTTTCTCATGACCATTGTCTGGAACGGGGCTTTCTTCTTCACCAATGGCGCGGGTAAACAACATTTTTGAGGAGGTTTTCACCCATGTACGAAGACAAAACCCTGACCTGCCGTGATTGCGGCAACGAATTCGTGTTCTCTGCCAGCGAGCAGGAGTTTTTCGCGCAGAAGGGCTTCCAGAATGAGCCCAGCCGCTGCCCCGCCTGCCGTGCGGCCCGTCGCGCCCAGAACGGCGGCGGCAATGGCCCCCGCCAGATGTTCACTGTGATCTGCGACGGCTGCGGCTGTGAGACCCAGGTTCCCTTCCAGCCCCGTGGCGATCGTCCGGTTTACTGCCGTGAGTGCTTCGAAGCGCAGCGCCAGAGCCGGTTCTGATTCCGGAAAATAAAAAAATCCTCCAAACGGAGGATTTTTTCTTTTCCGCGAAACGCTTTATGCCTCACAGTATTTCCGGGCGATGCTTTCCAGCTCATCCAGTTTTTTCTCTGCGGCGGCCCTGTCTGCGGCATGGGAGAAAAGATAAGCCTTCAGCTTGGGCTCCGTGCCGGAGGGCCTGACGATCCATTTGAGTCCGTCCGGCATATCAAATTCCAGCACATCGCTTTTCGGCAGATTCCCGATGCCCTGCGCATAGTCGATCCGCTTTGCGCTTCGAAGGCTGTCTTCCGGGAAATCAGCTTGAGCTCCGCGAAGGGCGGCCATGATCGCTTTCATCCGGTTGCTGCCGTCCTCTCCTTCATATTCGAAGGTCAGGAGCCGCTGGACGAAGGTTCCGTATTCCGCCCGGAGTTCCTCCAGCCGATCCAGCAGCGTCTTTCCCTCCGCTTTCAGGGAGGAAGCGAGATCGCAAAGCAAAAGCGCCGCGTTGACCGCGTCCTTGTCCCGCACGTCCGTACCGGACAGATAGCCATAGCTTTCCTCAAAGCCGAACAGGAACCGATCCCGTTGTCCGGCTTTTTCCAGCAGCCCGATCTGCTCTCCGATGAATTTAAACCCGGTCAGCACCTGCCTCAGTTCGATTCCATACTTTTCGCACAGGGTATCCGCCATCTCCGTGGTTACGATCGTGCGCACGACCACGGGACGATCCTTTCCCGTTTTTTGATGACGGCACAGGTAATCCAGCATCAGGATCCCCATTTCGTTGCCGCTGATGAGAATGACCTCGTCTCCTTTGCGCACGCCGGCGCCCATCCGGTCGCAGTCCGGATCGGTGGCGAAGCACAGATCCGCGCCGGTTTCAAGGGTTTTCCGGATGGCCAGGGCCATGGCTTCCCGGATTTCCGGGTTCGGATAGGGACAGGTGGAGAAATGCCCGTCGGGCTGTTCCTGCTCTTTCACGATGTCGGCCCGGACATATCCCAATCGGCGCATCATCTCCCGAACAGGTTCGTTTCCGGCGCCGTTCAGCGGGGTGTATACCACATGCAGCGGGCAGGAGGCGGGAGCGACACGCAGCCGCATGATATCCTGATAGTACATTTTGGTGATTTCCTCCGGAATATACCGGATGATCCCCGCTTCCAGATAAGCTTTGAAGGAGGGAAGCTCCTCCGTCAGATCCTTTTCCGCGCTGATCCGACTGAGAATCCGATCGGCCGCCTCCAGCGTTATCTGGCATCCGTCTGATCCGTACACCTTGTAACCGTTGAATTTTGCGGGGTTGTGGGAGGCTGTGATCATGACCCCGGCCGTGGTTCCCAGCTTCCGAACTGCCCAGGAAAGCATCGGTGTGGGCATCAGCCGGGGAAACAGATATACCTGAATCCCCATTTCCGCGAACACCGCGGCGGTCAGTTCCGCGAAATCCCGGCTGTGAATCCGGCTGTCACAGCTGATGGCGCAGGAGGGCTTTTCCGTCCGCTCCTTCAGATAGGCTCCGAGGCCGCGCGTGGCTTTGGCCACTGTCATCACATTCATCCGGTTCGTTCCCGCGCCGAGCACTCCGCGAAGCCCGCCGGTGCCAAAGGCCAGGTCGCGATAAAAGCTGTCATGTATGGTTTCCTCGTCCATGCTTTCCAATTCCAGCTTCAGCTCTTCCGGCATGGCCGGGCATCGAAGCCACAGGTCTCTTTTTTCGGCTGCCGTCATCTTTCCATTCCTCCATCCTGTTTGGTACGATCAAAAAATCCGGTCCGCCGGGTCACATGGCACCCAGCTGACCGGAAGCATAGAACTGATTTTTCCTGAAGGGACGAATCCGCTGACTGTCCCAGGTGAATCCGTCCAGGGAGAGGCGGATGCCTTCCTGAGCGAACAGATTGGCCACATCTTCGAAGAGCACATACAGGTGTCTTGTGAAGAAGCCAACCTCCGACCCCGTGGGTTCGCACAGAAGCTCGTTGATCCCCCAGACCCGGATCGGATCATATCCGTCGTAGGCAAAGGAAGAAGCATAGGGCGTTACGGCGCTTCCCCGAAGATCACAGGGGGTCATCCCCAGCCAGCTTCCCGCGTTCCAGAGGAGGCTGTAGAAGCATTTCATCACATGTCCGGGCAGAGAGAAGCACAGTTCGTCCAGAAAAGCGCCGTTCACATCGTAGGTACTGAAGGACAGGATCCGATTTTCATACAGGATGACGGAGAATCCGCCGTCCGCTGCCCGGGTGTCCGGCATCAGGGGGCGAAATTTGTATTGAAAAACCGGCTTGTGACCATATCCGGCAATCATACGCATGCCCCCTTCCTTTCCTCTGTGAACAGCAGGTTTACATGTGCCATTCCGCTCGGTTGGCTATTTTGTACTCGCTCCCGCTTTGCGGATCGCGAACAAAATATGCCTCATCGCATGCGTATATCATATCTAAATATGCCGGTTCAGTCAATGGGTAAATACAATATCTTGTATTGAAAAATCATAACAATTTCGCGACATTTATTTCAAAAAATTCATAAATGCATCGCGATTCTGAGCAGGGGTCGTTGTGGGACGACCCAGATCCGCCCGGGCGCCACAGGCGCAGTGAACCGTCAGAAAGGCAGGGCGAGGGCAGTCCGGATCCTCCAGACGCGCAAGGGCTTCTCTCAGTTCCTTTTCGTTGTCGGCTTCCAGGCAAACGGGATAACGTACGGCCAGGGCGATCTCGGGGAGGGGCAGCTTTCCGCAGCACACCGGCATACCGCCCACGGTTTCATGGGCGCCGTTTTCGATCACGACATGAATCAGGTTTTTCGGAGCAGCCTGGCTGATGATGGACATGGCGCCCAGATGCATCAGGGCGGCTCCGTCCCCATCCAGGCACCATACGCGGCGATCGGGTTTATCTCTGGCAATCTGCAGCGCGATCATGGATGCGTGTCCCATGGAGCCCACGGTCAGGAAATCCCGCGCGTGTCCGTCGCCAGAACGCTCCCGAATTTCAAAGATCTCACGGCTCAGCTTTCCCGTGGTGCTGACGACGATATCCTGCTGCCCCATAGAGCCCAGAATGATCTCGGCCGCCCGTTCCCTGCTCAGGGTCCAGCTGTTGCCGTAATCCGGCTTCAGAATCGTTTTCAGCGCACCTTTCCTGGCTACGATGGCGGCTGTTTTGCCGGCCCTCAGATGGGTCATCAGATTCCGGAACGCTTCCCGGAACTGTTCCTCCGTGTGCTCGGGGGACAGCACGAAATACGGAATCCCCAGCAGCTCCAGCTGGGACAGCGTGATCGCTCCCTGCTTGACGTGCTGAGGCTCGTCTTTCACGCCGGGCTCTCCCCGCCATCCGATAACCAGCAGGCAGGGGAGGGCATAAACGGCCTCGTCCATCAGGGAGGTCAGGGGATTGACCGTGTTGCCCAGACCGCTGTTCTGCATATAACACAGGGCCGGACGCCCCGTGGCCAGATAGTGTCCGGCGCACAGTCCGATGGCTCCGCCTTCATTATGGGCGACGGTATGCTTCGGGCCGCTCGTCCCATATCTGGCGAAAAGCTCGTCACAGAGGCCTTTCAGGAAAGAATCTGGAACGCCGGTGAAAAAATCGATGCCCTCTTCCAGGCAGGCGTCCAGCAGGATGGATGAAAGCATAGAAACCGTCCTCCTCTATTTCCATTCCGTCGGATATTCGCTGACGGCATATTCCAGGTTTTTCCCGTTGGAGCGAAGCACGGTTCGCAGGGAATCAATCCGGGTCGGATCCGTTTCCACTGTGGGAATAAAGTCATTCCGATCCTTCCGGGAAGAGATACAGATGGGAATGATCCGAAAATCCCGGTCCAGAATGTTTCCATCCTTGATCCAGAACCTGGTCTGGAAGATGTAGGAACTTTTGTCATCCGGATTTTTGTTTCCGGAGAAGCAGAAGTTTCCCAGAGAATAGCAGATATAAACGCCCTTATACTGCTCAATGGGGTTCATCCGATGACTGTGATGGCCGATAACCAGATCAGCCCCCGCGTCGACGGCCAGCCTTCCCATTTTGATCTGGTTGCTGCGGGGCGTATAATCCTTCTCGTTTCCCCAATGGAAGGAAACGATCAGCAGGGGGTATTTTTCCTTGATGGCCTTAATGTCAGCCTCCACTTTTTCGAACAGATTGCTGTATCCGTCCACCGGTTTGTCATATCGGTCGATGCACAGATAACTCATCATGGCAACCTGAATTCCTTCTATGTTATAGACGCCCAGCTCGGTGGAGTTGGAATATACCACGCCGGCGCTGCGAAGGGTTTCCTTTGTATCATCGTAGCCGGTCTGGCCGAAATCCATCACATGGTTGTTTTCCAGGGAAACTGCCTCAATCCCGTTGTCTGACAGCACGGAAACAAAGGAAGGGTCAACCCGGAAAAGAAAATCATTCTCCCGTTTGTTGGAGGGAATCTCCTTCGTTTCGGTCAGGGTGCCTTCGAAATTGACCAGGGTCAGCTGGTCGTTCATCAGGATCTGGCGAATGTTGGACATGGTGAAATTAATGTCCCCGCCGTGGGCAGACAGCTCCTCCGCGAAAATTTTGGACTTTTTCCGGCCGTAGCTGTCTCCGATGGTGAAATCCCCTGTGCATGTGACGGTGATCATCGCTGTTCCGCGGGAGTCGTACACGCTGGCGGTTTCCTTTTCCGGGGGATTTTCAAGCACGTCTTCGATCAGAAGATCATCGTCATCTCCCTCTGTGAGGCCGGAGAAAGGCAGCAGCAGGGCGCAGGCCAGCATGATCAGCAGGATTCTTTTCAGCATCTTGTTTCCTCCACAAATTCCGCAATTCGGTCCAGAGCGATGTTCAGCTTGTCCAGCGCCGTTGCATAGCAGCATCGGATGAATCCTTCGCCGCTTTCCCCAAAGGCGTTTCCGGGCACGGCAGCGATCATTTTTTCTTTCAGAAGCCGGCTGCAGAATTCTTCGCTGCTCATCCCGGTCGAAGCGATGCAGGGGAAGACATAGAAGGCGCCGTAAGGCTCAAAGCAGCTGAGCCCCATCTTCCGGAAGGAGGAAACCATCAGCCGCCGCCTCCGATCATAGCTGTCCCGCATCCGGAGAATATCGTCCCATCCGTTTTCTCGCCCGGAACGCAGCGCTTCCGTCGCGGCGATCTGGCCCTGCCGGGGGGCGCACATGATGCTGTACTGATGAATTTTGTTCATCACGTCGATCAATTCCGGTTCGCCGCAGGCATACCCCACCCGCCATCCGGTCATGGCAAAAGATTTGCTGAATCCGTTGATGGTGATGGTCCGGGGGGCCATCTCCGGCAGAGTGGCGAAGGAAACATGGGTCCGGCCGTCATAGACCAGCTCCGCGTAGATTTCATCGGAAATCACCATGAGATCCCGCTCACGCACGACCCGGGTCAGCGCTTCCAGATCCTCCCGTTCCATGATGGCGCCGGTCGGATTGTTGGGATAGGGAAGGATCAGCAGTTTGGTACGCTCGGTGATCTTCGCTTCCATATCCGCTGCTTTCAGCCGGAAATCGTTTGCCTCGCCCGTAGGAACGGCCACGGGCACTCCGCCGGCAAAAATGACCCCCGGGGCGTAGGAAACATAGCTGGGATCCGGCACCAGCACTTCATCTCCGGGCGACAGCATGGCCCGCAGAGCCAGGTCGATGGCTTCCGAGGCCCCAATGGTCACCAGAATCTGATCTTTGGCCCGATAGGAAAGCTGAAACCGCTCTGCCAGATAGGCGGAAATCTCTTCGCGCAGCTCGATCATACCCCGGTTGGCAGTGTATTGCGTTTCGCCATCCACCAGAGAGTTGATGGCCGCGTCACGGATGTGAAAAGGTGTTTTGAAATCAGGCTCGCCGACGCCCAGGGAAATCGCATCCTTCATGGTGGAGGCCATGTCAAAAAAACGACGGATGCCGCTTGGTGGAACGGCTGCGATTGCCGGGTTCAGAAATCGATCGTACGTCAAGGGGAAATCACCAGCCTGCGGTCAGATTCATCGTCTTCAAAGACAACGCCTTCCTCTTTATAACGCTTTAAAACGAAGCTGGTGGCCGTTCCGGTGACTGTTTCCAGAGTGGAAAGCTTGCTGGATACAAACCCGGCCAGTTCTTTCAGGGTTCTGGCTTCCACAAGCACCAGCAGGTCATAGGATCCGGACATCAAATAAACGCTTTTCACCTCGTCAAAGCGATAAATCCGCCGGGCGATGGCATCAAATCCCATATCCCGCTGGGGAGTTACCCGAACTTCAATCATGGCTTCTACTCTCTCCCGATCCGTCAGATCCCAGTTGATGATCGGTGAATAGCGAAGAATAATCCGCTTTTTTTCCAGCCGGTCAATCACATCGGCGGTCTCTTCCATGGTTGCGCCGGTCATGGCGGAAAGTTTCTCCAGGGAAAGCCGGCAATCCTCTTTCAGAAGATCCAGCACTGCCGATTCCAGCTTTGTCAAGGCCAAACACTTCCTCTCTTATGCAAACGTTCAGCTCGCATCTTCGATTCGGTCCGGATCATAGTTCTGCGCTTGATGTGCGATCACGGACAAAACCAGGTTCACATGAAAACCAATCCGATTTTACAACAGAACACATTTTATGACAAGAGGATTATGAATCGCTGCGCCAATTGTACCAAAAAAGGGATTTACAATCCTCTGCGGGGATGATAAAATCTATGATTGACCTGTTTTCTTTCGCGCAGGCGTGTTTTCCGGCTTGCCGGCCGGGAGAAAAGGGACCTATGAAATGAAAGGAAAGGGACATGAATCAGGATCAACGGAATTCATCTTATCAGGCTTCACAGCCCGGATCCCCCTACGGCTATCCGCCGCAGAATTCCGGCTATCCATACAATCCTCCCAACCCTCAGCAGGCCTTTTCCACCGGGGGATACAATCCTTCCAGCCCTCAACAGGGGTTTTCTGCCGGGGGATATCAGAACCAGGGAGCGCAGGGGAACCCGGGATTTACCGGAGCCGGACAGACTTATTCCACACCCGGCTATCCTCCTTCCGGTTATGGTACTCAGGGATATTCCAACGCCGGATATTCCGCTCAGGGCCAGGGCTATGCCGGTTCGGGCTATACGGGGCAGGGCCAGGGCTATGCCGGCCCGGGATATACGGGTCAGGCTCAGAACTATGTCGGTACGGGATATACGGGACAGGCTCAGAGCTATGGCGGTCAGGGATACGATCCTCAGAATCAGGGCTATGCCGGCCAGGCTTTTCAGGCTCAGGGGCAGAGCTATGCGCAGCCGCCTCAGCCATATCCGGCGACCTATCCCCAGGGCGGTTATACCTCCTCTGCCTACGGCGGCGCCCAGCCCCCGAATTCCTATCCCCAGATGGGCCGTCAGACAGACAACAGGAATCCGGTCGGCCAGATGCCGATCAACGGCGGAGGTTATGTGCCCCAGCCTGTGAAGGTGAAGCGGATGCCCTTCGCCTTCAATGACACCCTGCTTATTGCGATCGGCGGTTTTCTGGCAGCCCTGCTGGCCGTGAGCCTTTTCGTGCCGGGGCTGTCCGTGCTCAAATGGATCTTCCTGGCCCTGACTGCGGGCATGATTGCGCTGATGTGGATTCGTCCGATTACCGCGAACAACAAACGTCTTTGCTTTACCATTGTGTTTGCCGCCCTGTCCGCAGTGGCAGTGATCAGCGCGCTGAATCTGGGCGGAGGCACCGCGGATCCCCAGAATCCCGGCAAAACGGGCACTGTATCCACGAGCGGACAGAACACGGCAGCATCTCCGGCCGGCGCGGTTCTCGCAGTGAACCCCACGGTCGCTCCCGCCGAGGAAACGCCGGAGCCGGATACCGGTTCGGACGTAACGACCCGGCTATACCAGTTCTTCCAGTATTGGAGCGCAAATCAGACGGAAGAGATGCTTTCCCTGTGTTCTCCCTCCTGGCAGAGCAAAACGGATAATCCGAAGGCGGAGCTCTTTGGCCTTCTGGCCAACCGGACGCCTCTGGACTATAACTTCGAAAATGTCTCCGGCACCAACAGCGATCAGAGCCGAACCGTGACCCTCAACACCCTGATCGACCGGAACAACGGCAAGGATCCTTCCCGCTATCGACTGAATGTCATCATGGTGAAGGATGGGGATACCTGGTATGTGAATCCCCAGAGCCTTCAAACGTATGAGGCCGCTGATACTCCGGATCCGAATGTGACGCCCACCCCGGCTCCCACGGAGGAGATGCATGCCGACGCGAACACTGTTCTGTATTACAATCCGGACGGAGGAACCAAGTATCACCTGGATCCGAATTGCAAGAGCACGCATCAGAAGTATCTTCCTTTTAAAGGCCACTTCACCTACAGCGAGATTAACAAGTCCGAGTATGTGAAGCTTTCTCCCTGCAATGTCTGCGGGGCGCCTCTCAGGCCATGACGGGGCTGGACAGCCTCCGTCATCGGATGGCTTCTCTTCCGGAGGGCCGACTGCTGGTGGGGCTCTCCGGCGGCGCAGACAGCGTCGCGTTGTTGCTGGCGACTCTGGGCAGGGAACGAACCGATGTTTTCGCTGTTCACGTCAATCACGGCCTTCGGGGGGCGGAATCGGAGGAGGATGAAGCCTTTGTCCGGCAGCTCTGCCGGAATTACAAAGTCCCGCTGATTGTCCGCCGGGTTTTTCTCCGGGGCAAACGGAGTGAAAGCGCCGCCCGGGGTGCCAGGTTTGAGGCTTTTCGCGCCGCCATGGCGGAAACGGGGGCGGACGCCCTGCTGCTGGCTCACAACCGGGACGATCGGGCAGAGACTTATCTGATGCGGCTTTTACGGGGCAGCGGTCCGGATGGCCTGGCCTGTATGCCGGAATCGGACGAGCGTCTTGGATTTCTTCTCCTGCGGCCCCTGCTTTCTCTGGGCCGGGAAGAAGTTCGGGAAGCGCTGGCAGCAGACGGCATCTCCTGGCGGGAGGACTCCAGCAATGAGGACGA
>CADBLV010000050.1 GCA_902795555.1 uncultured Eubacteriales bacterium
GCGGGAAGAAGAAATCAGGGTTCGTACGCGATGATAACCTTCCCGGTATATCGGATGCCGTATTCTTTCCCGGGTTCAAAAGCCGGGAGCTCCTTCTCCCGATCCCAGTAATACATCTGCTCCCGTGTTCCGTGTTTGTCCGCCTCGCCAAAAAAGATCAGGCTGGTAAACGGAACGCCGTCCACCACGGAGATTTCTTCTTCCCTGCGATCGAACTCGACCCGGACTTCGTGGCTCCGGCTGTGCAGGGCACTCAGGAGCACCTTCCGATAGGCGTACAGCGGCCGCCAGAACATTTCGATTCCGAAGATCAGCACGGCTCCGACGCAAACGGTCAAAGCAATGCTCAGCCATTCGATTCGCGCTGTGACGGACCAGATTCCCAGCCCCAGAATAATAATCGCGATGCCGAAGATGAACGATAAACGTCGCTGCATCTGTCCGTTCAACTGTTGTAAATCCGACTGATGATACAGTTCGATCATGGATGAAACTCCTTTGAAAAGAGCATTCTCCTGTGCGGGGAGAATGCTCCTGATTTGCTTGATGTGCAATCCGTTCAAAAATGAAACAGTTGATCAGACCAGCTCGAGAATAACCATCTCGGCTGCGTCGCCGCGGCGGGGCCCCAGTTTATAAATCCGGGTATATCCGCCGGAGCATTTCTTCTCGGCGTTCCGGGCTTTATACTTGGGTCCGAGTTCCCGGAACAGCTTTTCCACCACGGGATGCTTATTATCCTTGGTCCGCTCCCTGTATTCGGCTTTGTTCTCGTCGTCCTTCTTCGCTTCCTTCAGGTCGTAGAGATAAGCCATCATCAACCGGCGGGCGTGCAGCTTGCTCGGCGCGTCGTTGACGACATCCAGCATCACCAGCTGCCCCTTGTCATTATGGGTTTTCTTCGTCGTGGAAACCGTGTTATCACACTCGCGAACCGCCAGGGTGATCATCTTGTCAGCAATCCGGCGGACTTCCTTCGCCTTCGCTTCGGTTGTCTCAATCCGGCCGTTCCAAATCAGGTGGGTCACCTGATTTCGAAGCAGCGCCTTGCGTTGATCTGCCGTGCGGCCCAGCTTCCGTTGCTTAGCCATGGGGTCTTCCTCCTCTTAGTCTTCATTGGGTCGCAGCCCAAGTCCGAGCCCGTTCAGCTTCTGCTCAACTTCTTCGAGGCTCTTCCGGCCAAGGTTGCGAACCTTCATCATGTCGTCCTGGTTGCGCAGCACCAGCTCTGCCACGCTGTTAATCCCGGCCCGCTTCAGACAGTTGTAGGCACGAACGGAAAGATCCAGCTCCTCGATGGTCATTTCCAGCACCTTGTCTTTCACGTCTTCTTCCGGCATCACCATGCTCACCGGCATCACCTGATCAGTCAGGCTGATAAACAGGTTCAGATGCTCCGTCAGAATCTTCGCGGCGCTGGAGATGGCTTCTTCGGGCTTCAGCGTTCCGTTGGTCCAGATTTCCAGCGTCAGCTTGTCATAGTCGGTAATCTGCCCAACACGGGTGTCTTCAACCGTATAATTCACCTTTTTCACGGGCGTGAAAATGGAATCAATCGGAATCACACCGATGGGCATGCTGGGTGTCTTGTTCTTATCGGCGCTCACATAGCCGCGCCCCCGATCCAGCGTCATCTGCATCTGCAGATGCGCGTCCTCGTTCAGCGTTGCGATGTGCAGATCCTTGTTCACAATCTCGACCTGGTCGTCCGTCTTGATGTCTCCTGCGGTCAATTCGCAGGGTCCCTTGATGTCGATGTTCAGCTGTTTGCTTTCTTCGCTGAACATCTTTACGGCCAGGCTCTTGATGTTCAGGATGATTTCCGTCACATCCTCCTTGATTCCCGGCAGGGTAGAAAACTCATGCTGCACGCCTTCGATGTGCACAGAGGACACGGCCACGCCGGGGAGGGAGGAAAGAAGCACACGGCGCAGGGAATTGCCCAGCGTATGGCCGAATCCCCGCTCCAGCGGCTCGATCACAAATCGGGCGTAGCATCCGTTCTGCCCAACTTCCGCACATTCGATGCGGGCTTTTTCGATTTCGACGATCATTTCGTGTACCCCTCCATATGGAATGTCCTTTGAAATTCCTTCTCGCTTCGCATCTCCGCGGACGGTTAACGGGAGTAATACTCGACGATCATGTTCTCCTGCACCTGCAGATCAATGTCTTCCCGGGTGGGCAGGGCGGTCACGCTTCCGGCCAGGTTCTGTGCATCAAAGCTCAGCCACTTGGGGGTTGCCACGCCGGTTCCTTCGCGCAGCCCCTTGAAGAGCTCGCTCTCCTCGCTCCGCTTCCGCAGCGTAATCTTGTCCCCAACCTTCACCTGGTAGGAAGGGATGTCCACCTTCATATCGTTGACGCGGATGTGCCCGTGATTCACGATCTGCCGGGCAGCGCGCCGGGTCTTGGCCAGCCCGAGACGGAACACAACGTTGTCCAGCCGCGTCTCCAGCAGACGCAGCAGGTTGTCGCCGGTAATTCCTTTCATGTTGGCGGCCTTCAGATAATACTTATGGAACTGCTTTTCCAGTACGCCGTAAACGAATTTCACCTTCTGCTTTTCCTGCAGCTGGGCTCCGTATTCAGAAACCTTCCGGCGCCGGTTGCCTCCCGGATTCCGGTTGGACTTTTTGTTGCCATATCCCATCACCGCCGGGCTGATATCAAAGCTCCGGCATTTCTTGGCGATCGGCTGTTTACTAACTGCCATGCTCTCTTGTCCTCCTTTGTCTTACACGCGGCGGCGCTTCGGCGGACGGCATCCATTGTGAGGAATCGGCGTCACGTCTTTGATCATGTTTACATCCAGCCCCGCGGCCTGCAGCGACCGAATCGCGGCTTCTCGTCCGCTTCCCGGCCCCTTCACATAAACCTCAACCGTCCGCAGCCCGTATTCCATCGCGGCTTTCGCGGCGGTTTCCGCAGCCATCTGCGCGGCGAAAGGAGTGGACTTCTTGCTTCCGCGGAATCCCAGCCCGCCGGCACTCGCCCAGCTCAGGGCGTTTCCCTGCGTGTCGGTGATTGTCACAATCGTGTTGTTGAAGGAAGAACGGATATGGGCCGCCCCGCGTTCCACAACCTTGCGTTCGCGGCGCTTGCGCGTAGCCTTCTTCAGCTTTTGCTTAGGTGCCATCTTGATCATTTCCTCCGTTATTTTCGCTCGTCAAAGCTTACTTGGTGGCCTTCTTCTTTCCGGCGATGGTCTTCTTCGGGCCCTTTCGTGTCCGGGCGTTCTGCTTCGTGTTCTGTCCCCGAACGGGCAGGCCATGCCGATGCCGGACGCCGCGATAGCATCCGATTTCAATCAGGCGCTTGATATTGAGGGAAACTTCCCGGCGCAGATCGCCTTCCACCTTCAGGTGGTGCTCAATATATTCACGCAGCTTGCTGATTTCGCTCTCGGA
>CADBLV010000051.1 GCA_902795555.1 uncultured Eubacteriales bacterium
AAAGCACGCGTTCAGCGAATCGTCGTATTCCGATTTCACCAGGGATTCGCACTGCCCGGCGGTTTTCCCTTCCGGATAGGAAACAGTCGGAAAGGACAGCACATCCGTTTCCTGATCTACAGAACGCCGGGAACGATTGACTTCCCGGATCGCTTCGTCATCACACAGGCGCACCGAAACGCAGCAGGGCAGCCGGATCCCCTCGCATCGGGGACATTCGTCTGCCGCGGCCTGCATGGCCTGCGTCAGAGACCGGCTGACCGGTGTTTCGATGATCCAATCAATGATCATCCAATTCCTCCTTTGTATTCGCATCCGCGGATTGCTCCTTCCGATCGGCTTCAGGGACTTCCTTTCCGGATGCTTCCTTCTCAGACGTTTCCTTCTCAGACGTTTCCTTCACCGACGTTTCCTTCACCGGCGCGGGTTCCGGAGGCGTGATGTTCTGGGACGCGTAATGCGGGACAACCGGATATTCAATCCGCTCGTGATAAACCCCTTTCAGGATCCCGGAGAAGGCTTCGCAGATTTCATCAATATCCCGCAGGGACAGCGGACAGTCACTGAGCTGGCCGTCTTCCAGCTTTCCGCGAACCAGCCGCTCGATGAACTGATCGATCGCCCTGGGCGTTGGATCTTTCATCGAACGGACAGCTGCCTCGATGGTGTCGGCCAGCATGACAATGGCCGCTTCCTTCGTTTGCGGCTTGGGGCCGGAATAACGGAATTCATTGATGTCTACAGGCTTGCCGTCGGACATCTGGAGAGCCTTATGATAGAAGAACATCACAGGCGTCACGCCATGATGCTGCTGGATAATATCCTGCACTTCAAGAGGAAAGCGCTCCTTCTGGGCGATGAGCACGCCGTCGCGGGTGTGACTGGTGAGAATGGCGGCGGAAACATAGGGATCTGTCCGCTCGTGAGGATTCTCCCCCATCTGGTTTTCCTTAAAATATCCGGGACGCTGGAGCTTTCCGATGTCATGATAATAAGCGCCGGCCCGGGCCAGATAGGGATTGGCATGGATACGCTGAGCAGCGGCTTCGGCCAGATTGGCCACGATGATGGAATGATGATAAGTGCCCGGTGCTTCGATCATCAGCCGCTTCATCAGCGGTTGATTCGGGTTCGTCATCTCCATCAGGCGGCTCGGGGTCGCCAGCTGGAAAATCGATTCAAAGGCCGGCTGCAGGGCCAGGGCAAAGATGCCGCTGAGGACGCCGGCAACCGCGGTCCAGATGGACAGCTGCAGGCTTTCGGAAGCTTCATCGGTGACCAGGAGCTGGAAAACCAGGACGACGATGACGCTGCTGAAAGCGGCGATGAGGCCGGAAAGCAGGACGCGGGTCCTCTGTGGATGTCCATGCAGGAAGCGCACGGTGATAATCCCGCTGACCAGCGTGCAGGAGGCAATCAGCACTGAATCATAATACGAACTGGTTGAATTTCCCACGAGAAGACCGGCGAACAGCAGGCTGAGGGGCATGATCAGACTCATGCCCGCGGTCCTTCCCAGCAGCACCGCTGCCAGAATGGGTCCGAAGGTGATCGGAATCAGATAAGCATTCGGGATCAGATGGGCCAGCGTGGCCACGCCAACACACAGCAGCAGGATCAGCAGCAGAACCAGCATTTTCCGTGCGTCCCGGATCAGGTTTTTGGCTGTGAGGGAGAGCGTGAAGGCCATGCACAACAGGGACAACGTTACCAGAAAAACAGAGCCCACATAGACCGAATAATCATAGGTGTTTTCCCGCAGGAGGCCGAGGGTTCGGAGCATTTCGACCTGATTTCGTGTGATACGATCGCCTTCGCGAATGATATTCTGCCCCTGCTCATAGACCACCGGCTCGACGGCATCCATTGCCTTCAGCCGGGCTTCTTCCATGGCTTCCTGATTGATGATCATGTTGGGCTTGACGCAGGTGCGGAGCATGGTGGGAAGAATGTTCTGCGTGAGGCTTACATCCACCTTGTATCCGACGATTTGCAGGATCGTCTGGATGGACTGAGTGACCTGGCCTTCCCGAATCGTCGTGTTGAGGGAGTTGTTGACGGCGGTCGTGACATTGGAAACCATATCTTCGAAAGCTTCCGAACGGGTTCGCAGGATGGTTGAGATCTGATACTTACTCAGATTCAGATCTCCCGCAAGCTTCATCGCATAATCGATCTCTTCATCCGTGAAGCTTCCGTCCGTCCGCCTGTCCTGATCAAGCAGCGTCGCACCATATTGCTGAATCGTGCGGAGCTGATTGAAATAGGCGGAGATGGAAGAAAGCACCTCCTCCTTCACACCCTCCTGAAACCGATAGATCGGCTCGACAGCGGCGGCGGCGGCCGTTCGCTTTTCTTCCGTGCCGACGACATCTTCAACAGCCTTGGTGGCATTGACGGTTTCATGAGAGACGGAACCCACCTTCAGATCATATTTCTTCGGCGTGCACACCGCGAAAAAACAAATGCACAGAACCAGCCCCGTGACCACAAACATCATCAGGACACGGAACGAACGGGATTTCAGCCAGTCCATCCACGATCTACGGGAACCGCCGGCAGAGGCGCCGCTTTTCTCAGCCATCTCTTTCTTTCCTCCTTTCATTCCTTCATCGCGTTTTTATTCCTTTTCGGCG
>CADBLV010000052.1 GCA_902795555.1 uncultured Eubacteriales bacterium
AGGCCAGAAAGCTGAAGGGAATCGCCAGCACGCCGCCGATGATCGTGCCCAGCACCGCGATGGCCACCGTCTGCAGCAGCTGATAGGGCACGCCCTCCGGCGTCAGGTTGAAAAGCAGCTCCGTGTCCGGATGCAAAAGGCCGTAGCCGATGCCCTGAGCGATGGTGATGCCCTTGTTGGCCAGCCCCTTATAGGTGATGGAAGTACCGCTCCATCCCAGCAGCGCCGCCACAATCAGCACAATCAGCGTATACAGCCACCACAGACGCGGCCGGGCGTTGTAGGCCTCCTCAATGGAGAGGGGACGATCCGAGGTCAGCAGGTTTTCTTTCTTGGCCATGTTTCTCTCCCCTCCTCAGCTCAGTTTTTTCCGGAGATATTCACTGGTGTTCTCAATAATGAGCACCACCACGAACAGCGCCAGCAGCACGGCGCCCAGGCTTTCATAATCCCGCCATCCGATGAATTCGTTAATCAGAATGCCCAGACCGCCGGCTCCCACATAGCCCAGAATCGCCGCGGCCCGGATATTCATTTCCAGGCTGTAAAGGCAATAGGACAGATAGGTGGGAAGGATCTGCGGCATGCAGGCGCAGCGGAAGGACTGGAATTTATTGGCGCCGAAACTCTCCGTGGCCTCAAAGGCGCCCATGTCAATCGTCTCGATGGATTCATACATCATCTTGGCCACGATGCCGAAGGTGAACACGATGATGGCCATCGTGCCGGCAAAGGTGCCCAGGCCGAAAATCAGTGCGGCAAATTTGGCGATGATCAGGGTCGGAAGCGTGCGGATGATCATCAGCAGAATCCGGAAAAACCAGACTACGACCTTGTTCTTGTTGATATTCGTGGAGGAAATCACGGCCACGGGCAGGGCCAGCGTCGCGCCGATCACAGAGCCCATGATGGACATTTTGATCGTGTCAAACAGCGCCCCCATCAGCTTGGCCGTATTGGCGGCATCCCCGCCGAAATAGCTCCAGTTCGGCTGGAAGATCCGGCCGAGAATGTATCCGAGCTGGTGACCCCGCTCGATAATAATCTTGAAATCGAAGCCCGTCACGACCGCGGAAATCCAGATCACGGCGATCACCACAACGGCGATCAGCGGCGAACGGGGAAACGGCTTCTGAACGGTGTGCCCGTTGGGCAGCGTGATGGTTCTGGGCGGAATGATCCGGTCCAGGAGCGGAACGCGCACGGCGGCGGTTTGTTCGGCTTGATTTTTCTTCTTCATCTCAGCGCCTCATTTCTCCGCGGTCGGGATGGCGGCGCCGTTATAGATTTCATCCAGCACTTCCTGCGTAACCTCCGTCGTCGGCCCGTCATATACGATCTTTCCGGCCCGGATCCCGATCACCCGGGAGCAGTAATTCAGCGCCAGATCCACGTGGTGAATATTGATCAGAACGGTGATATTCATCTCCTCGTTGATCCGCTTGAAATCGCTCATGACCTGCTTGGCTGTGACAGGATCCAGCGCGGCGACCGGCTCATCGGCCAGGATGATGGTCGGATTCTGGTTCAGCGTCCGGGCCAGGGAAACCCGCTGCTGCTGGCCGCCGGACAGCTGGTCGCATCGGGTATAGGCCTTGTCGAGGATCCCGACCTTGTCCAGCGCCTCCAGGGCGTGAATCTTCTGCTCCTTCGTAAACAGCCCAAACAGCACCCGGAAGAAGTTCATGTCCGGCACCATGCTGGTGAGCACATTCTTGATGGCCGTAGAGCGGGTTACCAGATTATAGGACTGGAAGATCATGCCGATTTTCCGCCGGAAGCGGCGCATTTCCCTGCCCTTCAGGGTCATCACGTCGACCCCGTCCACGATCAGCTGGCCCGCGGTGATATCGATCATCCGGTTAATCGTCCGGATCAGGGTGGATTTTCCCGCGCCTGAAAGGCCGATGATCGCCACAAACTCTCCCTGCTCAATGGTCAGGTTAATGTCCTGAAGCCCCTTGACGCCGTTGGGATACACCTTATCCACATGCTTAAACTCGATCAACCGACTCCACTCCTTCTGCGCTTCGTTTCATACGGATCTTCGATCAAAACGACCTCTCGTTTTGATAGCACCAAAGGTGCGTCGAAGATCGAAAGCCTTCGCGAAATCCGATTTGGAAATCCCGATCGGATTTCGCGAGGGTTCCCGAAACCATGTTTCCTGAAAAAGGGCCCGGCAACTGCGGGCTGCCGGGCCGGGGGAAAGGGGGAATTACTTCACAACGGACAGAGCCTGCCGGGCGGCGTCATAATCGCTGTCTTTCGCAATGGCGTAGCCGGTGTGGCTGTAAACGCTGAAGATAGCCTTGCCTTCTTCGGTGTTGATGATGTCGATCAGGCTCTGCTGCAGAGCGTTGATGAATTCGGGATTGTTGATGTCGCTCTTGGCGGTGGTGATGGCCACGGTGTCATTGTAGATCCCGGGGGTCACGCCGATCACGTTCAGCTCATTCCAGATCACATCCGTGCGGCCCATGCCCTGCTTGCCGGTTTCGTCCTTCTGATCGCTCGGCAGGTTCCAGGCCTTTTCGTAGTCACGACGGCCGTCGGCATAGCAGCAGATGATGTCAACCTGCTCGGAAGCAGCCTGGGCGAAAGCGTCGGCATATCCCAGGTTCACGACGGAGCTCAGGTCGGAGATCTTCTTTCCGTCATAGTGATCCATCAGCCACATGGTGGGATAGATGTATCCGGCGGAGGAAGAGGTGTTGCCCACGGCCCAGGTGCAGTCGTTCAGCTCGTCCCAGGTCAGAGCTTCGCCGGCGTTCACTTTGGCGGCCAGCGCCTTGCCCTTCTCGGTAGGCGCGGCGTAGATCAGAGAGCGGTAGAAGGTCACCTGATTGTCGATCGGCAGGGTCTTGTTGGCCTCGCCGTTCCAGTCCGCGGGATTCTCGCTGTCGTTGGACAGGCCGTCGCGGGTGGCGGTCAGAATCACGGCGACTTCCTGGTTCTGGCTGTAGATGGCATAGGTGCCGCCGGGCAGCCAGCCCACATCGATGGTACCGGCGCTCATGGCTTCGCCGGTGGCTTCATAGCTGGTGCCGACGGAGATGTCCACTTCGCCGATGTCATAGCCATGCTTGGCCATTTCAGCCTGAACCAGCTCGGGCAGGTTCTTGGTGCCGGTGATGATGACGTCCGCGTCTTTGGAAGGAACAAACTGGAAGGTCAGCTTGTCCATCTTGACGTTGTCCGCCAGGGCCAGGCCGCAGGACAGGATCAGCGCCAGGGCCAGCATCAGGGAAACGATTTTCTTCATGGTGTTCTTCCTCCTGATTAAAAGTTGATGATTGGGGATACCGGAAACAGTATACTCTATCTGGCAGACAAAAGTGCAACAAAATCATTACGATTTCATGACGTTCTATTATTTCCCCAATAAATTGCCGACCAGCCCGCCCAAAAGGTCTCCCAGCGCTCCGCCGGCGACATCCGCCAGGCCGGAGGAAGAGGAGGAAGAGCCGGAACCTGTCACGTCTCCGATGGTGTTCAGAATGTTGCTCACCGTGTCACCGTATTCGCCTTTCAGCAGCTTCAGCGCCGTCTTCTTCAGATCCGAAGAAGCCCCGCGATAGGCGTCCAGCATCTTCTTCTCCGCCGCGGTCACCTTGACGGAGGTGGTGGCGGCAGTTGTCGTCTTCTTCGCGGCGGCGGTCTTGGCAGCGGTTGTTGTTGTCTTCTTCGCGGCGGCGGTCTTGGCAGCCGCGGTCTTGGCAGCGGTCGTTGTCGTCTTCTTCGCGGCGGCGGTCTTCGCAGCCGTGGTCTTAGCGGCCGTGGTCTTGGCGGTCGTTGTCGTCTTCTTCGCGGC
>CADBLV010000053.1 GCA_902795555.1 uncultured Eubacteriales bacterium
GCAGCGGTGGGGTACCATATTTCCGTTCATATAAAATGATTGTTGCATGTCTGAAATGGATAATCAAGTGTGGAAAAAACGCTTTTCACGGCTCATGCATGAAGAGGCCGCCGCCCTTGCCTGGCCCTTGAAGAACGCACTCTCACCGGTCTTCATCAAACCATCCGGCAGGTTGAGGGACATTCAACTGCCGCTGTGTGCCGACATTGACGTTCCACCGTTATTTGATATGTGTTGTTCCCTGTTCTTTCAAGAGAAAATAGGGATCATTTTGATCACTTTTTTGCAATTTTGTTCCCTATTTTTGCACATCCGGAAAGAGAATACCTTTTTAAAGCCGGTAGTCTCCGCCATGTCATACACCGACGCAATGATCTCCGACACGGCGTATGCTGAAACGTCATACTCCCGCCTGTCGTAACCCTAACGGGTGATAAAAGGCAATCCGAAAGCGAACCGGCGAGTATGATGGGTCATGTTATGAACATTTTGTCTTGCGCACAAGACAATTATGCATTATAATTGTTCTGCATGCAAGATAAAAATGATGTATAATTGTCTTGCATGCAGAACAGTCGGAGGGTGGCCGGATGAAAAGAGAGTATCTGAAGCAGGTAATCATTGATCAAAAGGAAACCTATCTTAACAATCCAATGATCAGACGTGATTTTGAGCTGGAAGAAAATATCAACTACTGCTTTGTCGGAATCAGGCGGACAGGTAAATCCTACATGCTGTATCAGCAAATTCAAAACCTCCTGACATCAGGAAAAACACTGAACGATATTCTGTATGTGAATTTGGAAGACGAACGTCTTTTAGAGGTGACTTCAGAAGACCTGAATATCATTCTGGAGATCGGCCTCGAAATAGCCGGTGAGGGGAAAAAACCGTTTATTTTCCTTGATGAAATCCAAAGAGTGGACAGATGGGAAAACTTCGTACGACGCCTTGCCGACATGAAATATCGAGTAAGCATCACAGGAAGCAACAGTAAAATGCTAAGCCGTGAGATTGCTTCCACCTTGGGCGGGCGTTTCATGCCTGTTCAGGTTTTCCCGTATTCTTTCCCGGAGTACCTGCATGCGCTTGGCAAGGAAAAAGATTTCCTTCAGGTCATCAGCACTGCTGATAAGGCCAACCTGTTTCAGCTTTATGAACAATATGTGAAGTATGGGGCCTTTCCGGAATTGGTGGATATAAAGAACAAACGGAATTACTTAAGCGGCATTTATCAAACGATTTATATCGGCGATGTTCTGGCTCGGAATAACATAACCAACGATTTTGCCATACGTCTGATTTTGAATAAAATCGCTGAATCAGTCATGAAACCCATTTCTTTCAGTCGGCTTGCAAATATCCTTAACAGCGCCGGAGCCGGAATCGGAAAACAAACGGTGATCAATTATGTCAGTTATATATTGGAAGCCTATCTCTTGTTCTCCATACAAAACTATGCAGCCAAACTGGTAGGAAAAGAAACAGCGCCAAAGTATTATTTTATGGACACCGGATTGCTGGGTTTGCTTGTCCTGAACTCAGAAACTGCACAGCTGGAGAACCTTGTGGCCATTGAGCTTTGCAGACGTTACGGAACAGAGAATGTATACTATTTTGAAAGCAACATCGAAGTGGATTTCTATCTTCCGGAACAAAACCTGGCCATACAGGTCAGTTACAGTATTCTTGATGAGGCAACGACCGGTAAACGGGAGCTGAATGCATTTGAAAAACTTCGAAGCTATCTTCCTGATGCAAAGTGCCTTTTAATCACGAACAGCGAAGAAGAAGAAATAGAATATCACGGAATCAGCATAGAGGTTATTCCTGTCTGGAAGTGGCTGCTGAAAAAAGAATAGCGAGGTTATTCCAGTACCCTGAACCAGTATTTTTATGATATACTGATCCCGAAGTGTGAGGAGCGTGCTCGATTTGTTTCTGAAACATCATGATCCGATGCTGAAAACGGCGTAGTGATGATCGGAAATACCGCTTCAAATGGAGAAAATGACCTTGGCTGATCGGCATCAGCCGGGAATGAAGGGATGGAGTTTATGGTTTTCACAGGTGAAATCGTTGACGAATTCAGGGAAGATTTTGACCGGGCAATGAAGAGCCTGGAAGAAAAATACGGCGCGAAGATTTCTCTGGGAGCAATCACCTACGACATGGATCATTTTACCGCCAGGTTGTCCGTTTATAACGGCCAGGACGAAGAAGAAGCAGCCATGTCCAGGTTTGACGCAAATGTATGGAAATTCGAGGATGTCGGCCTGAAGAAAGGAATGTATAAGCGGATCTTCATCGGTCGTGACGGTCAAAAATACGCACTATTGGGCCTAAACGTCAGGGCAACCAAAAACCAGCTGACCATTTTGCATCTGGAGTCCGGCAGGCATTACTGTGCAGGCCGGGGTTTTATCAGGGAGCTGACCGATACAACCTATGTGGAAGTGAAATAACCCCGCTTCGGCCTTTTCCTCTTCCGCCATTCTGGCTTCAGCCCCGTCAACCAGGCAGATACAGAGTATTACGGTGCCCATGCTGGCAGGCTGTTGCAAAAGCTTCCGCTCAGTTTACCCCCCCCCGATTAAAGACTCTGTTTCTTCTTGACATCGATAAAGTGCGTAATCGTCGCGTAATGCTCCATCAGCACCTCCGCGTCGCTGTACGTCATCCCCCTCAGCATGCGAACCCCGTCCACCGTAATAATCTCCGGTTCTTCAATCAATTCCAGCAAATCCTCATACCCGGATCCTTCATAACGCTCCCTGATTTCAGAAAGAATATTGTTAATCTTGCGCGCTTTGTATTCACTGATCACGCCGTCGGGATGCTTTTTCGCCTGATTCCGGATGCTCTCCGCAATCCCGCGGAGAATATGTCCCAGAACAGCCGCCCGTTCCTGTGCAAAGTGATCATCCTCGCGCACCTCTTGCAGTTTCCGGTCGCCGCCCTCCGTCGTTTGTTCATTTCGCATCGTATTGTCAGCCATTTCCTGTCCTTGCCCTTTCGCCCCATTTTTCGCATTTTCTTCCACTAAGACTTTCGCATAAACCCTGTTCCAAGCTTTCCGTTCCGTCTCAATTTCCTCCGGACTTTTCGGCGTAGAAACCTCGGCCGCTATCTCCCTTAACCGTCGCCGGGATTCTTCGACCCGGATTTCAGCACCGCTCTCGCGATCACCATAAAGCTCATTCGTCAGTTGATCTTTCTCTGTCTGCAGCGCTCGCTTTCTCGCCTCTTCTTTGCGTTGGGCACTCCATCGTTTGGCCTGAATGTAGCCCCGGATCATATTTTCACGCCACGCATCTTCCTTTTCTTCCCCGGTATCCCCCTCCGTCGTTTCCGTTTTTTCCTCGATCTCTGCGTCCTGCTCTGACTCATCCGCACCTTCACGCTTCACTGCATTCCCGGGCTGTCTCTCCGACTCACCGCGGGCAGATCCGCTCGCTTCCTCCGGCTCTTCAGGTTCTCCACCCTGTTCGTCATCGGTTTCCGGTTCCGGCTCGCTCGTTCCTTCCGGTTCTTCGGGTTCTCCGCTCTGTTCGTCATCGGTTTTCGGTGCCGTCCCGCTCATTTCTTCCGTCTGTCCCCGGGCCGCCTCATCTGTTGCTCCTTCAGGCTCCGTCTGTTCTTCCTGTTCTTCCGGCACAATCTGCTCTCCCGTCCTGGGATCAAAATACAGGCCGTAGTTCTCATTGGGAATCATGGCCTTCTCCGAATCCAGAAGGCATTCGCCGATAACCACCTTTTTATTCCGGCTTTGCTTCTTTTCCGGATCATACCATCGCTCACATACATATTCCACCAGTCTGCTGCCGGTTTTCGGTTTTTCCAGAATATGAATTCGCCCCGGAACATCTGGAATTCTGACATACTTCGTCCCTTCCAGCCTCACATAATTTCGGGAACTCAGCGCACCCTCCGCATTTTTCCGGAGCAAATATCGCTTGGCCACCTCTGCGTTTTTTCCGTCCGGCAATAATCCCTTCTCCATTTCACTCATCTTTCCGCCGTTTCTCATCATAAACAATCAATCCCGCTTTCATGATACATGATCTGCAACCATCAAACATAGTTTACCACGAGATACACTCCTTCATCAATATGCCATGCGCCTTGATGATCCACCGCCTGACACTCCCGTGAACAGTTACTCCCCTCCTGAAAAGGATTTCCACCGGTAAAACGTTATTGAAAGGACACAAACCCTGTGATAAAATAATATCAGAAACACATTCTGTTCACGACCCGCATAAGCGGGAACGAGTACAAAATCGTCATCCGTCCTGAAACTGTCTGATGCTTTCCCGGGGGTGAAAAAAATGCTGTTAACCGAATACAATGAAACCGAAACCATGGAGCTATTCCGTCAGGAAGGTCGGGAAGAAGGCCGGGAAGAAGGTCGGGAAGAAGAACGTATCACAGGAATCCGAAATATCATGGATAAATTGCATTATTCATCTGACAAAGCAATGGACTTCATGAATATTCCCAGGGAAGACTGGCCCAGATATAAATTATTGCTGAATGAATCCTCGTCAGTCCCGTCATATGAATAATCCTGAACTATCAATTTGTCGTCCGAAAAGCGACAAAAGATTCTTGTGACTCCATTATACTGAGAGCATTAAAGATGAAGGAGGACAGAGAAAGTGATTGGAGCAATCATGGGCGACATGATCGGTGCCCCTTATGAGTTTGACAGAAGCCCGAAGACGAAGGAATTTCCGCTGTTCAGCAACCGTTCTGAGTTCACGGATGATTCCGTAATGACCGTTGCTGTTGCGGAAGCTCTGATGGATTCTCTGGGCAGAACAGATGATGAAATCAAATCCGCGCTGGTGGAATCCATGAAAAAGTGGGGCAGGATTTATCCGGATGCCGGCTACGGCAACATGTTCTATCAGTGGCTGCACACCCGGGACCCGAAACCCTACGGCAGCTTCGGCAACGGAAGCGCCATGCGGGTTTCTTCGGCAGGATGGCTGTTTGATACATTGGAGGAGACCCGGCACGTAGCCGCCCTGACAGCGGAAGTGACCCATAATCATCCGGAAGGCATCAAAGGCGCAGAAGCCACGGCCGGCGCCATCTGGATGTCCAGAAACGGCAGAAGCAAGGATGAAATCCGGAATTACATCATTCAGGAGTTCGGATATGATCTGTCCAGAACCTGCGATGAAATCCGTCCGGCATACTGCCACATAGAGACCTGCCAGCAGACAGTTCCGGAAGCCATCACAGCTTTCATGGAAGGAATCGACTTTGAGGATGTTGTCCGGACGGCGGTGTCTTTAGGCGGAGACTGCGATACGCTGACCTGCATCGCCGCGGGGATGGCAGAGGCCATGTACGAAATTCCTGCGTTTATGGAGCAGGAATGCAGGGCTCGGCTGCCGGAGGATATGAAGGCTGTTCTCGACCGATTTAACGGTATAAAGAAGGGGAAAGCGTGCAGGCATACAGGCGATCCAAAGATGTGAGTCCACAGTTCACAGAGGGAAAACGGTGCACTGCAGTTTAAAACAACCATCATATTTCTGTCGAAGGGAGATGTTCAGCCATGACCGAAGCACAGAGGGTATGGTCGGATGCAAAACGCCGGCTGACCTCGGCCGTGATATCCCTTGGCTTTCCTGCTGAACTGTCTGATCTCCTGGCAAAGGAGCTGAAGAGCCCGAATGCTATTGACCGGATGACAAACTACCTGAACCATGTCAGGCCTCACTCCATGGAGATGATTGTGGACGAAATGCTCGCCATTTCCTCCATGACGGAGACCTGGCGGAAGAAGAAAGAAGCCGAAGAGGCGCAGGCCGGAATCTCAGCCTGGTATAACAGCGAAGCAAGAGACCTGCTGTACAGAGAAGAAGACTTGTATTCTGATTCCGCTGATTGTCCATAAAGCATGGACTACTTTGGTTTCCTGTTCACGCTGGGAAATCGTCATGCCAAAGCACAGTGCGGACAGTATTCAGTGGATATCCTTTTTTGTATACTGCAGGTATGCTGCGATGGCTCCTGCTATGCCGATTGCCATCCCGATCAAAACCATCGTTGTGTTCAGGCTGCCTTTCGTCACAAGATCCGCCCCGTTGCAGTATCCGAAAGGCGTCACATATTTCAGGAATGACGCAGCGTCCGTAATGTTCGCGATCAGATTCAGAAAATACATCATCACGGCCACACCCAGTCCGATTCCGAGGCTTCCGCGACGAACAAAAGCGGAAATCCCGAAACAGATGCCGACCAGTTCCAACTGAAGCAGATAATAAGCCAGATGCAGCAGGTTCAGTGCCCGAAACGGAATCGCTTCACCGATGGCGGCAATAGATCCGACAGACAGCAGCCAGATAATCCCATTCAGCGCCGTAACCCGGATCACCACCGAAAGCAGTTTTTCGGTCACAATCCGGGTTCGACTGACCGGATGCGTCAGTAAAAACTCCGCTGTCCTTCCCGTTTCTTCCTTGCTGAGCATGCCGACAGCACACAAAGAGGCATAAAAGGCGCCGCCAAGGCCCAGAACATTGCCGCACTCAATCGCGTAATAGCCGACCAGCGAGCCGAAATTCAGCCTGTCCATACCAAATGCGGCGGTGAAAGCGCCCATGGAGGAAAACAAACTGCTGATATGATCCATTTCCCCCTTCATCTCCGGGAAAAGGAAGATGCAGACAGCCAACAGAAATCCGATGGACCCGGTCCAGATCAGAAAAGCTGTCCGTCCCTGCCGGAGTTCATGCTTCATCAGGGTCATACCCGCTCACCGTCCTTCTCATAGAAATGCATAAATACTTCTTCCAGATCCGGCTCTGTAATGCTCAGATCCTGGATGTGCCCTTCGGAAAGCCTTCGGAGCAGCACACTCATCTCTCCGCTGTAGAGGAAACTGGCCGAGCCGTTTCCGGATTTCAGATTGCGGATTCCGTTCAGTCCGGAAAGGTCGGCAGCGCCGTAAAACGAGATTCGCCGTGCATTGCTTCGGGCCAGTTCCTCCACGCTGTCGCAGGCCACAATCTGGCCTTCCCGGATCACCGCCGCCCGTGAGCAGTTTCGCTGAACTTCAGACAGGATATGGCTGGAAAACAGGATCGTTGCGCCCTCCCGGTTCCGTTCCCGGATGATTTCAAAAAACGCATGCTGCATGAGCGGATCCAGTCCGCCGGTGGGTTCATCCAGAATCAGCAGGGCCGGTTTGCTCTGCAGAGCACAGACGATGGCGACTTTTTTTCGGCTGCCGTAGGAGAGCTCTTCCGCCTTTGCGGACATGTCGAGCTGCAGACGTTCACAGAGCTGTTTCGCTTCCTTTGTGCAGTCCTTCCGGCGAAGATCGGCGGAGAATTTCAAAATATCCCGAACCCGCATTCCGGGATAGAACATGACCTCCGAGGGAAGATAACCTGTATCCCTCAGAATATCATTTTTCTCCTTCACGATGTCCTTTCCGAAAATCCGGGCGCTGCCCGAGGTTGGGGAGATCAGGCCCAGAAGCGTGCGGATGGTCGTAGATTTTCCCGCCGCGTTCGGGCCGATAAACCCGAAGCATTCACCCTTCCTGACAGTCAGGTTGAGACGGATGATCCCCCTGGCCTTTCCGTAATATTTCGTCAGATCCGTGGTTTGAATCGCATCCATATTGTCTTACTCCTTCCGCAGATAAATGCTCTTCCAGAACTCCAGCAGCTTTCGAAAGTCCTTTTCCATCTGATCGATGTTCATCTCTCCGCCCTGCTGTACCTTTTCCCACAGGTATCCTTCCGAGGCCCAGTACATCTCCCGGTACATCATGCCGACATCCACTCCGGGAACAAACTGGGACGGATCCAGATTCAGCCGTGTCTGATCCGCCTTCAGGTTGAAATACCTATGGTAGCTTTCCTGAATCGCGGCGCAGATTTCCTCATCCTTCTCATAAAACGCCCGGATCGTAAAAACACCCATATCCGGATACCGGCGGATGATTTCCATTTTCGCCCGCATCCCCCGTTCCATTGCATCAAACAGCAGCGTCTGGCCGTAACATTCATACCGGGTCATATATTCGATGCTGATTTCAGCGCATTTCTCCCACAGAAACAGATACAGTTCCTTTTTGTTCCGGAAATAGTGAAACAGCAGCGATTTGCTGATGCCGGCGGATTCCGCGATTTCGCTCATCGGACTGTTTTTGTAAGAGTTCTGGGAAAACACCCGATAACCGGCGTTAATGATCGCCTGCTGCTTTGCTTCAGGCAGCGAAAAGAACTTCTCGTTCACGGTCATTCCTCCCCATTAACCAAATCGGTCAACAGCATCATACTGCCGTTGACCGATTTTGAGAAGGGTGCTCCGTAAGTTTTTATAAATCCGGATCTGCCTCTGCAGAGTGTAAACATACTCTGCTATACTCATCCGGAAAAGAGTAGCAACGAAACATGAGTCCTCTCTATGATGAGCAGGCTCATGTTTGTTATGAATTTATAAGGCATGTCCATGATGTTCAGTATATGGCGCTGTATGAAGGCAGCAAGGCTCTGGATGCTCTGACACAATTGACTGGTATGGTTTTAGACCGTCTGCATTACCGTCCCAAGGAGCTAAACCAAATGCTGAAAAAATATCTGAAGTGACGTTTACATACAACATTTTTTGAAAGAGCAAAACCCGCTATGCGTTATGGCGTAACGCTCTGCGGGTTTTCTCTACCTTGCAAGTGTTAAACTCGGGATTTTATTCCATTCTTCCCCCTGTGTCAAGAACAAAATGGCCCTGCCGATTTCCTGAACAGCCCTGAATCACGCTGAATAACAGAGGGTTTACAGTCAGTCCGGAACACCCTGTTTCCTCAGATAATCGCAGACATCCGCCACCTTCCAGAAAACCGCGTCTTCTCCGATCGTAACCTGGAAGGTGTCTTCGATATCCATCATCAGCACGATCAGCTCGAAGGACTGCAAGCCCAGATCCGCCTGAATATCGCTTTCCATGGTGACGCTTTCCGGATCAATGGAAGGGTTGATGCGCAGGAGCAGCTCCATCAGTTTCTCTTTCATATTTTTTATTTCTCATTTCTTTCGTATAATTTTCATGCTGGGGCTTTTTTCAAAAGGTGTATCCCGCAGTTCGATCCGGGAAGGCTGCATCGGTCCGGGCAGCGTTCCGGCAATCCGTCTGAGTTCCCGGAGAACCTGCTCCGCGTCCTGATCGGGAACCGGATAAACCTCCAGCAGGATGGCGGGGTTGCCGGCGATCACCGTCTCCGAGGCCAGGCACTCCTGCACATACGGACAGCGGGCAAAGTTTTCCTCCACTTCCTCCGGGGAAACATTCTCACCGTTGGACAGCAGGATCAGGTTCTTGATCCGGCCGGTGATATACAGGTATCCCTTTTCGTCCATCCTGGCCAGGTCGCCTGTTTTGAACCATTCCCCGTCGAAGGAAGCCTTCGTGGTTTCCTCGTCCTTCCAGTATCCGTCAAAGAGCATATCGCCCCGCACCTGCAGTTCCCCGTCCACAATCCGGGATTCCTGGCATGGATACTGCTGTCCCACGGAGGTCGGATATTCATCCATGTCGTAGTTGGCGCTGACCAGGTTTGCGGTTTCGGTCATGCCGTATCCGCCTTTGACATCCACGCCGAATTCCATAAATCCCGCGTGAAGTTTCGGCGGAACCGGCGCCGCGCCGCAGATGACCAGATTCAGTTTGCCGCCCAGCGCTTCCGGCCCGCGGCTTCGGGCAATATTCAGCATCATCTCCGCCATTCCCGGAACAGCGACCATGGTCGTAGGCTGCACCCGGGCCATCTCCCGGAACAGATTGCGCATATTGCCGCACACGGCTACATGCGATCCGGAATACAGGCCGGCAAGCACGCCGAAGATGGTGCCGAACACATGGGTCAGCGGCAGGACGGCCACCGATGTCTGGCCGAACATGGAGCCCGGACGGAACGTTCCGTTATGCGAACCGCGCAGGATCGCCCGATGGCTCAGAACGACTCCCTTCGGGGTCCCCGTCGTTCCGCCGGTGAAGAACACCGCCGCCCGGTCCGTCGGGGCCACTTCTGCCGGATTGGCCGGCGTCTCGTCCATTTCGTCCATCGAAATGACCGGAACGGAAAGCCCTTCCGTCTTTTCCGCCAGCATCTTTCCCGCGACCACGGCGATTAAATCATAGTGATGCACTGCGTTTTTCAGCACTTCCGGGCTCAGGGAAGCCGGAAGCATCACCGCCGCGTATCCGGCGGTTGTGGCTGCCAGGAACCATTCCACCTCCGCGATGCTGTTCACATCGAAAAGACCGATATTTCCCTCAGACGGCAGATTCAACCGCCGAAGCACCTGCCGGCGGCGGGCGACCCGGTCCGCCAGCTCGTCATAGCGAACGGTCTGTTCCGGATCTGAAAGCGCAATCTGGCTGCCATATTTTCCGCAGATAAAATCCAGGTATTCTGTCATAACCGGAATATACGGAATGGCATTTTTTTCAGAAGGCAGGAGGTGGTCCTCAAAGTATCCCATAAGTATCTTTCTTCCTTTCCATGGTTTGGGCTTGCCCCGGAACCGGTATGATCGTCCGGCCGCGGCGGCATAATGCTTGCCTGATATACATTTCGACGCCAACCGGAAAAATCCTGTTAGCACGAGCTGTGAACCGAAGTTCCTGCCACATTTCCCATTTTTCCCTGACAAATGGACAGGAATGATATCGTAGCCTGCGTTTCCGAAGGTTGTCCGCAAAAACGATCCGCTATATTTCTGCGTGAGCCGTGGCGGTGAAACCGAAAAAAAACGGCCTGCGGCAGATGATTCATGATATAATACCCTTCGCGGAAAGCGGAGTGCTCAGGATATATGGTGACGGATCCTCAGGATGCGGGAAAGGAACAGGCATGGATGATTTGCTGATTCGGGGTGGCTTGGTCATCGACGGAACCGGGAAAGCCGCCTGTCGGGCTGATGTCGCGATTCGGGACGGGAAGATTGCCGCCATCGGGGATCTGAGCGGTTCGTCGGCCTGTCAGACGCTGGATGCGGAGGGGCTGGCGGTGGCGCCGGGATTTATCGATGCCCACGCGCATTCCGATCTGACTTTTCTGGAAAACAGCAGCGGCGCGTCGAAACTGTATCAGGGCGTGACGACAGAGATTTCGGGAAACTGCGGTTCCAGTCCCTTTCCCTGGGCGGAGCAATCGGATGCGACATCCTGGCGCTGCGCTTCCTTCCGTGATTTCTGTGATCGGTTTGAGGCGGAAGGATATCAGATGGCGGTAAACCAGGCCATGCTGGTCGGCCACGGCACGCTGCGGGAGAGCGTCATGGGATCGGCGGACCATCCCGCGACCGAAGAAGAACTGAATCGCATGAAGTCCCTCCTGCGCCGTGATCTGGCGGACGGCGCCTGGGGGCTGTCCCTCGGCCTGGAGTATGCCCCGGGATGCTTTGCGAAGGAGGAGGAGCTGACTGCGCTGGCCGCGGTCGTACGGGAATATGACGGAATCCTCACCTGTCATATGCGCAGCGAAGGCCTGCGAATCCGGGAAGCCATTCGCGAACTGACGGACATCGGCAGGCATTCCGGCGCGCATGTGCACATCTCCCATCTGAAGCTGGATCATGTGCGCGTGCACGGTCAGGCGCCGCAGGTCTGGGCCCTGGTGGAAGAAGCCCGCGGAACAGGAGTGCGGGTGACGGCGGATGTATATCCCTATGCGGCTTCCTGCACCTCGCTGACCATCCGGTGCCCCCGTTGGAGCCTGGACGGCGGAAATCCGGCGCTTCTCGAACTCCTGCGGGGCCCGCGCCGGCAGGAAGTGATCGAGGGGATTCGAAGCCACTATTTCAGCGCGGAGCGTGCGGAAACATGCCTGTTCAGCGATGACGGAGGGCTGTGGCCGGAAATTGTCGGAAAGACGCTGCGCACCGTGGCGGAAGACCTGCTCGGAACAACGGATTATGCCTCCGCCGCGGCGGAAGTATTGCTGCGGACGCAGGCAAAGGCCTGGTGTATTTTCTTTGTGATGAGCGAAGAGGATATGATGTATTTCCTTTCCCGGGATGTCAGCATCGGTTCGGATGGATGGGCTCTTTCCGGAAATCCGGCTGAAATCCGTACCAGGCCGCATCCCCGATCCTACGGCGCAACAGCGGCTTTTTTTCAGCTGGCCAGAGAAAAGGGCCTTTGTACCATTGAGGAAGCCGTCTGCCGGGTAACCGGGAAAACGGCGGAATGCTTCGGTCTGACGGATCGCGGAACGCTGGCGCCGGGGAAAGCGGCGGACATCACGGTGTTCGATCCGGATACCATCGCGCCGCGGGCCACCTGGCTGGAGCCCGTTCAGCTGGCCGCGGGCGTCCGGCATGTTATTGTCAACGGCATCATCGCCCTGAAAGACGGGGTGCAGACCAAAATGCGCGCGGGCCGGTTCCTGCGGAAATGACCTATGCTTCCCTTCTCATCCACCGTTTCTTCTTGTCCTCATACATTCGTTCGTCTGCCAGTTCAATCTGCCTGTCCAATCCGGCCGGCTCGGTTCCGTCCGTCACAGCATAGCCCATGCTGACCCCGACCGGATACAGAAGCCGCTGCTTTTCCACGCTGCTTCTGAGCAGGCTGTTCAGCTTCTCCCGGATTCGTTCCCAGGCCTGAGGATCTGTATTCTCCGAGAGAATCAGGAATTCATCTCCGCCGTAACGGATCACCAGATCCCTTTCCCCGGTCACTTCCCGCAGGGCGTCCGCAATCATGCAGATCGCATTGTTTCCCGCCTGGTGGCCGTAGGTATCATTGATGATCTTCAGTCCGTCCATATCAATCATCGCGACGGTATAGGCCTTCCCCTGCGAATAATGCTCCGCGAACCGCCGGAGCGCAAAGCGGTTGAACAGGCCTGTCATCTGGTCCTCCATATGGCGGCGGTCCAGCTCCTGAATATGGCCTTTCAGAATCATTTTCTGATGCAGATTGTTGATGCTGTCCCCGAGGCTCTCCTGAAAAATACGATAGATGTACTGATCGACCGGCATGTTGTCATTCAGAAAAACCATATATCCGCAGGACCGCGCGGCATGATGAATCGGGAACACCAGCAGCTGGTCTCCCGGCTGCGGCTGAACCGGCGCCAGTTTCTCAATCGGAAACGATTCGTTCCGGATCCTTCCGGGCTCAGTCGGCGCTTTCCTTCGGGAGGCTGCTCCGTCCTTCCGGGCTCAGTCGGCGGATCCGCGGAGGAATGAATCCGGATTTTCCCTTGACAAACATCAAAGGAGAAGGGGATAATATCAGGAAGCGATACGCCGCCCGAAATCACGCATACAGGGGGAAAACCCGATGATTGAGATTCAGCATCTGACCAAGCGATACGGAGGCAAGCCGGCCGTAAACGACATCTCCTTCACGATCCGCCCCGGTGAAATTCTGGGTTTCCTCGGCAGAAACGGGGCTGGGAAAACCACAACCATGAACATGATCACCGGATATATTTCCGCCACCAGCGGAAGCATCAAGCTGGATGGGTACGACATTCTGGATGATCCGCGGGAAGTCAAGCGCCGCATCGGCTATCTGCCGGAGATGCCCCCGCTGTACATGGACATGACGGTAAACGAATATCTGCGGTTCGTGTGCGCGATCAAAGATGTCAGACGTTCACGGGTCGCCGCTCACCTGGACGATAGCACCGGGCTGATCGGCCTGGGCGAGGTTCGCAAAAGGCTGATCCGCAATCTTTCCAAGGGATACAGGCAGCGCGTGGGGATGGCCCAGGCGCTGGTGGGAAATCCGGAGGTCGTCATTCTGGATGAACCGACGGTAGGGCTGGATCCGGGCCAGATTCTCGAGGTTCGCAAAATGATCAGGCAGCTGGGAAAGGATCACACGATCGTGCTTTCCAGCCATATCCTGCCGGAGGTGGCGGATGTGTGCGACAGGCTGGTGATCATTCACGAGGGAAAGATCGTTGCAGAGGACACGCTGGCGCATCTGACGCATTCCGACGCGGACACCCGGACAGTTCAGCTTCGGATTGCGGGGCCGGAAGAAAAGGTTCTGGAAGCATTGAAGGCCACTTCCGGGGTTCGTCGGGTAGATCGTGTCGGCAGCCGGGAAGCGGATACCTGCGATTACCTGCTGCACGCGGACGGAAACGCCGATGTTCGTCGGGCGGTGTTCTGCCGCATGGCGGAGCTGGGTTTCCCGATTCTGATTCAGAAGCCGACGGACCTGGAGCTGGAGGATGTATTCCTTCGGCTGACGGGCGGCAGCAGCGAGGAGGCGTAACATGGGAGCAATCTGGAAACGGGAGATGCAGAATTATTATCTGACCTCCATCGGCTACGTGTTCATGGGCATCTTTCTGCTGGTGGGCGGCGTGATGTTCTTTCTGGGAAATATTATGAACATGACCCCCTCAGTCGCCACGCTGCTGGGAAATCTGAATTATCTTTTCATGCTGGTGGTTCCGATTCTGACCATGCGGCTTCTAAGCGAGGAAAAGCGAACGAAAACGGATCAGCTGCTGATCACCTCGCCCAGGAGCATCTGGGATATCGTGCTCGGGAAATTCCTGGCCGCGGTGACAGTGGTGCTGCTGACAACCTGCTGCACGCTGATCTATGTGGCGCTGATGAGCCGGTATACCGACCGGATGTATCCGGCGGCGATTGCCTGCAACTATCTGGGATTCCTGCTGCTGAGTCAGTGCTATGTGGCCATCGGCATCCTGATGAGCGCGCTGACGGAAAGCCAGGTCTCCGCGGCGGTGATGACCCTCGGCGTCAATGTGCTGCTGGAGATTCTGGAAAGCGTGTTTTCTTCCGCGTCCTTTACGCTGCCGGGGGCGCTGAGCTTTCTGCGGCCGGTGCTGTCCTGGTTCAGCCTGTACTCCCGGTATAACCAGTTCGCGGCGGGAAGGCTGAGCTTTGCCAATATTCTGTATTACCTGTCCTTCAGCGGACTGATGCTGTTCCTGGCGGTCCGGGTGATCGACCGGAGACGTTGGAGCGAGGGGTGAGCAAAATGAGCGAGAAAGAAAAGAAGAAAAACAGCTTTTTTTCCCGGTTCAACCGCCGGAAATATCGTTACGGACGGCTGGCCGTCCTCCTGACGGCGGCTGTGTTCGCGATCGTGATCCTGCTGAATGTCGCGGTGAGCCGACTGGAACAGACCCACGCCTGGGCCATCGACCTGAACGGCCTGAAGGCAACGGAATTTGACCAGGTCACGCTGGACGTGCTGAAGCTGGTTGAGGAAGACGTCCATCTCTACACGGTCTATCAATCCTCGACAGAGAGTCCGCTGCGCGTACAGGTAAACAGCATCCTGGAAAAATATCATGCGCTGAATCATCACATCCAGGTGGAAAACATCGACCCGGTCACCGACCCGAGCCGGATCACCCGGCTGGCCGGAGAGAAGGAACTCGCCGAAGGCGCGGTGATCATCGCCGACGCGGACGAACGCCGGATCCGGATCTACAATCAGGATGAATACTTCGGAACAACCACCTATGGGAATTATCATTTCACCTATCTGTATCTGGAAAAGTTTATCACCCGGGCGCTGGTGTATGTAACCAGCAAGGAAACCCCGCATGTCTACTTCCTGACAGGGCACGGAGAGGTCCCCCTGAGCGCCTGCAGCATGCTGTCCCAGTCCCTGGAAACACGGAATTATGAAACCGCTTCCCTGGATCTTTCCTCCCAGGCGGACAGCCTGAAGCAGAATGACGCCCTGGTGATCATCAACCCCGCCAGAGACCTGACGGACGAAGAAGCGGGCTTCCTGAAAGGCTGGCTCGCCGCCGGAGGGCGGATGATGGTTTCCCTGAACTATCAGGTGAAGACGGAATCCCTGCCGAACCTGATCCGGATTCTGGATTATTATCAGCTGTCCTACGGGGAAGGCGTGATTCAGGAAAACGAGAATGAAACGGAACGGTACTGGAACGGAAATCCCCTGTATCTGGTTCCGGTGATCGATCAGGAGCATGAGATCACCAAACGGCTGATCGAGATCGGCTCGACCAACCTGATCATTCCCCAGGCCCGGCCGATCAATCCGGTGCTGCTGCCGGAAAGCGGAACGGTATACACCCGGCTGCTGACCACCTCGGACCGGGCGGTCGTCGTGAACGGGGCGGAAAAAGGAGATCTCGGAACGCAGACGCTGGCGCTGGCCATGCTGGACGCGGATCAGAACATGGAAAAGGAAAAGGATATCCGGATCATCCTGCTGGGTTCCGATTATCTGCTGGCGGATTCCAATCTGCTGTATTACTGCTACGATCTGAATTTCACCGTCACCGCGATTGACTGGCTGATCAACAGCGAAAGCACGGTGGACGTATCCAGCAAGGTCATGACCAACTCAACCCTGGCGATTCCCGACAGCCAGACAGCCATCCGCTTCGGAATCATCGCCATCGGCGTGATGCCGCTGTGCGTGCTGATTGCCGGAATCATCGTCTGGCGCAGAAGGAGGCGGCTGTGATGGATCCCGAACGGAAGCTGGCGTCATCGGAGGAATTAAAAGGCCGGAAGCAAAGTCGCGGGACGAAAGGGCAGCAAGCCGACGGACGCCGCGGGCTCATCCCGGCGGTGGTTCTGCTTGCTGCCCTGGCCCTGGCCGTAGCCATCTATCTGATCAGCGGGCAGGCCCGCCCCGCAACCCCCAACCCGACGGAACCGCCGGCCGCGGAGGCAAAGACCGAATCGGTGCGGCTGATCGAACGGAGCCGGGACCAGGTGGCAGAGGTAACCATCGCCGCGGGCGGTGAAGAATATACCGTCGTAAACGGCCGGGCCGCCGGAAAACACGAGCTGAAGGATCAGCCTTATTTCACGCTGGATCAGAGCAAAGCGGACGCGATCATCGGATGCGCCGCGAACCTGACCGCGAACCGTCTGGTAACCGATCATGCGGAAAACCTGGCCTCTTACGGCCTGGATTCGCCTGGAAGCCGGGTGACCATGACCTATACGGACGGCACGAAAAGCGTGTGGCTGGTGGGAAACCGGGCGCCGACCTCCACAGCCTCCTATTTCGCCGAAGAAGGCTCCCCCGCGGTTTACCTGCTTTACGCTTCCGCGGCGGAGAGCCTGTCCGCCCCTCGAAATACCCTGCATACGCTGAAGATGCCCGGCACCCTGGATGCGAAGCTGATCCGCGGGATGATCATTGAGAGCCATGAGCGGGACACCGTGGAGATCGGCTATTCGGAAGAAGGCGCACAAGACAAGGGCTACAGCGTGTCCGCCCTGCGGCTGAAACAGCCCTTCTATTACACCGCCAATGTGGAACGGGCCTCCGAAATGTTCAACGGCGTCGCATCCCTGTCTCTCGGCGGCTACGCGGGCGAAGTCGGAGAGCTGGCGGACACCGGGCTGGAAAACGGGGGAAGCGTTTTCTGTCTCACGGTTCGGCAGGCTCGGACCGCGGAAAACCTGAATGATCTGGAAACCTTTGTCTTCCGGATCGGCCGGCGAACCGCGGACGGCAGGCAGGTATATCTTCGGATTGACGAAACGGACGCCGTTTATCTGACTGACGCCTCGGCTGTAGCTTTTCTGGAAAACGCAACGCCGGCCTACCTGGTGGATCAGTTTACCAATCTGATCTATATCAACGCCGTAAACAGCCTCCGGATCACCGCCGGGGAAGAAAGCTGGCTTCTGGAAATCCGGCACGGAGAAACCGTGAAGGATAAGGATGTTTTCCTCTTTAACGGGGAAACGGTTCGGGATGAAAAGGAATTCCGGAAGCTGTATCAGCAGATCGTCGGCCTCACCAGCTCCAGAATCAGCACGGACTACCGTCTGGAAGGGGAAGCGCTGCTCTCGGTTCGCTACGGGCTGGATGTCGATCCCGGAGAGCTGCTGATTGAATATCTCCCCTATGACGAAGATTACTGCGCCCTGCGCAGGGACGGGCTGACCCTTTTCCTGGTCAAGAAGGATCAGGTGGAAGGACTTCGGGAGGCGCTGGAGCGCTTCGGCGATTCACGCGAAAACGGAGAAAAGTAGTAGAAAA
>CADBLV010000054.1 GCA_902795555.1 uncultured Eubacteriales bacterium
CGGCGGACCCTGCCCCAGGACTGCGTGTTTGGATGGGAGGAGACAAAGCCCTTCCGGGACGGACACTATATGCTGATGCATTCGGTGATTTTCCGGACGCAGCTGCTGCGGGACTGCGGGCTGGATCTGCCCAAACATACCTTTTATGTGGACGAGCTGTTTGTTTACTGCCCCCTGCCGCTGGTGGAAAAGATGATCTATCTGGATGTGGATTTTTACCGTTATTTCATCGGCCGGGAAGGTCAGTCGGTGCAGGAGAATGTGATGATCCAAAGGATCGATCAGGCTCTGAAGGTGAACCGGCTGCTGATTTCATCCGTGGATCCATTCAGCGTTCAGGAGAGGCGGAAACGCGCGTATATGCTGCATTTTCTCGAAATTGTTACCGCGATCAATTCGACCCTGCTGACCATCAGCGGGACGGAAGAAAACAGGCAGAAAAAAGAGGAACTGTGGGCCTATCTCAAAAAAGAAAACCCGAGAACCTATCAAACGCTGCACCGCCGGCTGGCCGGAAAGGTGCTCCAGATGAACGGCAAGCCAGTGAAGATGTTTTTACTGGGATTTTATAAGACCATGCAGAAGATTGTCGGATTTAACTGATACGATTAAAAGAGACATGTTCCGGTTTCGCTCCCGCTTCGGGGACGAACAGAACATGTCTCTTTGATTCATGGATCATGAACGGCTTACTCCTGCGTTTTCGCAGAAAGCTGATCCGCGGCTGTTTTATGAATCCAGCCCGTTGCGCCGCGAAGGCTGACGATCAGCCATTCTCCCTGATCTTTCAGAATGGGCAGGGTGGTTCCCTTATCCAGAAGAGCGACTTTCGGCGCCGAAGTATCATCCCAGGCATAGACCGGTGTGGCCTCGTCCGTCCGATACCAGGCGGGATCGATGATCAGATAATCCGAGTTGACCCATCCGGAGGGACCGGCGTCCACCGCATCGGAGAGGAAGACCTGCGCCCAGCCGTTTTCCACATTCTGCACCGGGAAACGGTCGCCATAACTGAGCTTCTTTACCGCTTTGGAATCCGCGGAAGGCTTTTGCCGAAGCGTCAGGCTTTCGCAGAGCACCACGGCCTCCAGACCGATCTGTCCTTCCCCCCAGGGCGGAAGAATTTCGGCATGGACCGCGGTGATGACGGACAGAAGCATCATCATCAGGGCTACCAAAAGGGCTTTTTTATGTTTCATCATGTTCAAACCTCCTTCTGATTTGGGTGCGTTTTTTCATTCATCGCGATGCGCCTTTGGGATGTTGCAGGGTGGATCAGCGAACCTTCCGGATTCGGCGAAACATACTTTATACCAACCTGAAGATGCTGAAAACGATCAGGGCCAGGCCGACGCCGGCAACGGCCGCAGCAATTTCACGGGCGATCTTCTGCGCTTCCTCCTGCGACTTTTTCCTGATTCCCGCCACTTTGAAAAGAAGGGGGGAACAGCCCGGATCCTTTGAAAACCACAGGGAAGCGGCGGCCAGCAGAAGGGCGGCGCCGAAGATGATCAGAAAAATCCAGACTTCGTTCATGAAGAACCTCCCGTGTTACAGGTCTTGCAGCTTCTCTGCCCGAGCGGCCTGCCGCTTCTCCGGCCTGCTGCTCCTCCTTATCATAGTGCCGGAGATCATGGTTTGTCAACCTGTCGGATGAAGGATGTGTGTGCGCATTCTTGACGGGGAGGAAAAAACAGCTTACAATCATGATTACAGACAAAGCCCGTGTCGTTCCAGACAAAGCCCGTGTCGTTCTCTGTGAGCCTCAGGTTCACGTCAGATATTCTGTTTGGTTGATGTCCCCCATGATGACAGAGGAGGAACGAAATGAATAAAAAATGGATTCTGTTTTTCGTCGCCGTCGGGGCGGCGGTGATTGCGCTGATCTGCTTTCTGTTTCTGGGGAACCGGGAACCCGATGTGGACAAATTCAGAGTGCAGATGAAGACGACGGCGGAGACGAAGGCTTCTTCGACGAAGGCACCTGCGACGCAGGCACCCGTGACGAACGCTCCTGCGACGCAGACACCCGTGAAAAACGAATCCGCTCAGGATACCGACGATCCTTTCGCTGTTGAGCTGAACGCCGTGCATCCGGACACGACGGAGACAGGCGCGGACGATTCATACGAGGTTGCGCTGTATACCGAACCTCCGGAAAAGAAAGCGACCCAGTCCGGGGGGGCGGGACAGGCGAAAGCGACCGCCGAGCCGCCGACGATCATAGAAAACAGCGCAACGGATCCGGACGACGAGGGCGAGGAAACCTTCGGAAAAGAAGCGATTTTTCAGACAGGAAAAGCCGGCGTGAATTTTGCCACGGGGGAAGGCCCGGGGAGCGCGGGATATCAGGAGGCGGACGGATACGGCATAGAAACGGTGATTGTTTACACGGCGGAGGAGATCGCGGCGGCACCGGCGGCCTCGGCTCCGGTTTCTCCCGCTGAGCCTGTGGCCAGCCTGGCGGGGATCACCGTGGATTTCGGAGCGGCGAGTCTGGCCAGCGAAAACGCCACGCTGACGGTACGCACGCTGCCGGACCGGACGGACGAGGCGAACGGCTTCGGTGTTTCCGCCTGGGATCTGGAACTGAGCGGGCAGGATGCCTTTGACGGACCGGTTGCCGTGACCCTTCCTTACGGCGACCTCGGCGGACAGAATCCAGCCGCGGTGATCATGCCGCAGCATTATAACGAGGAACTGGGAAGATGGGAATACGTTTCCTATGACATCCATCCCGAAGCGGGAACGGTGACCGTTTATCTCCGGCATTTTTCGCCCGTGTCCGTGATCAGATGGCTTCTGGGACTGGACGAGGAGAAGGAGAAACTGGACAGCGCCCAAAGCCGGATGCTGAAGCTGGCGGTCATGCCGGAGCAGATCAAAGAGGAGATTGAGCAGAACCCGGAGATTCAGAAACAGCTGGCTGAATTCGGAACGATTATCAGCAGGGCCAAAGCGGATCAGAAGACGCTATATGAGAACGGCGGCATTCTGGAACTGCTCTATAAAAATCTCGGAAACTGCTTTGATTCCGCCGCGCTTTCCACCTCCATGCTGGAATATGTGAAATATATCAAACCCAAAACTGCCGGAGTGTTTTCTGCCATCAGTCTGGCCTATCTGACCTATGACACGGGAAAGAAAGCCACCGACCAATATATGAACGGGAAGACGGGTGATTCCATCCTGACACTGCTGAAAGCCTCCCCGGATTTCATCGTGGGTCTGCTGAGCGTGAAGGCGGCCTCGGACGCCATTGCGGGCGTATCGACGCTGGCGATTGCGCAGCCGGAGATCCTGATGGCCGTGGGGGCTGTGTTCCTGGTGAAAAACCTGATGGACGCCAATTATCCAGCCGAAGCGGAACCGGAGAAAACCATGTCTCCCATGGACAAGACGTATATCAACGCGCCATACGGCAATCTGTACTGGGACAGGCGAAGCCATGAAATGATTGCGATTCCGCCGGACATCAACGAAACATTCAACGACACGGCCATCCGGCAGATGCAAAACAGCGGGATCAAGCCTACCGACAATCCGGATTCCGACGTGATGATTCAGGTTTTTTTCGGCGACGAGCTCTGCAGGACGTATTACACGAAAGAATTCCTGGAGGTTTATGAAGGCTTTAAAGCCCGAAGGGCCGCGTTCCGGGAGGCGGGGACGAACGAGCTGGGCACCTATCTGACGGATTCATACAGCATTGTGCGGCTGGGCCCGCTGTATGAAGACGTGAACGACTGGTGGAACCCCGGATGGCGGGATATTCTGAAATATATCCAGGAAACCCATCGCGAGGATCCGGAAAACTGGTTTCCGACGATGATGACCTATCTGGAGAAGGCGGACGAGGCGGCATACGAATATGCCTACGACAAGGGCATCTTCACGGGATACAGCATTACCGACAATCAGCTTTCGTCCACCGACGTGATCGGGACGATTCTGGACCGGATGAAGAAGCGGAATATGTTCAAAAGCTTCAATCAGAACTGTCTGGCTGTGAGCGATGAGAAGAACATCGCCAGCCTGCAGGCCATGAAAAAGAACCAGAACCGCGTGGTTCGATTCCGGCTGCAGGACAAAGAAGGGAAGGCCATGACCTTCAACGAAACCGAATACGCGGGAAAATTCATCATCATGGACACCCATCCGAAGGAATACACGCTGACGGAACCCTGGGTGGTTGAGATGAATCAGCCGGATTATCTGACCTGCACCTATAACGGATACGCAATGGCCGGATCTCCGAAGAAGCTGCTGGTTTATGACAGCCGGGAGGCTTATCAGAACGGCGGGGAACCGCTGAAGGAGATCCCGCTGGAAAAGGAAGTGGGAGAGAAGAGCATTACGCACACGCTGAAGCTGCCCAGGGCCAGGCAGGAGGGGACGGTTTACCGATTTAAAGAAATGGCGAATATGGCCTTCGGAATCCACGGCGATATCCTGGTGAAGCTGATGTGGAGCGCGGCCGAGAATATGACGATTACCCTGCGGGAGGACGGAACCTTCTCGGCGCACGGCAGTTCGGAGACAGAAGAAAAACCGGAGCCCAAATGGGTAAGCACCGGGCTGCTGAACAGCAAGGCCGGATACTGGGCTTCAAGCTCCCATGCGTATCAGCTGTCCTTCGATCTTTCCGGACAGATTGAAAAGGACGGAAAACCGGGAAGCTGTACCATCAAAGGAAAGATGGAAGGATGGTATGAATACACCCGGGGCGATTCCGTTCACAGGGAAACCCGCGAAAGCACCTTTGAGGGCATCGGAAGCGAAGCGCGGCTGGAACACTCCGAAGAAGGGGATCTGCTGATTGTCGGCTTCCTGCATCATGAGGACGACGGCCACTGCGAACTGAACGTCAAAGACACAACGAAATACGCCGATTCAGATCAAATCAAAACCGAAGACTCCGACTGGATCCTGAGATTCATGATGGTCAAAGAACCGTAAATACCGGTCAGCACGACCGGAATCACCCCAAGGATAAAAGCACGTTTTATACATATCTCTTTCAGACGCGGGAATAGGCGGCTTTGGCCGTGATGCCGCGGATGCGGCCCAGGGCGCCTGTGAGGGCATTGATTTCATCCCCGGGGGCGTCCATGGCCACACAGATGATGCTGATGTTCCGCTGCCGATAAGGCAGGCCCATGCGGCCGATGATATACTTAGAAAACCGGTGCAGCAGGTCGTTCAGCTCCTGAACGACCTGTTCGTTTTCCACGATGATGCTGATGATCGCCACACGCGTATCCATGGTTTCACCCGCTTTGCTGATTTCAGCTGTTCTGCCGGATCGGACGAAACTGTGCATTCCGACTGTGATTCCGGATTACGCCTTTCTGCCTTCCTTACGGCGGCGTTTTTCCGTATACATTTCCGTGTCCGCGCGGTGGAAGGTATCCATGAGGGATTGATCGACCGCGGGATCGTATTCGGCAATGCCGACGGAGCAGCTGATCCGTTCCCAGGGATTTTCCGCAGACGCGGAGATGGTTTCCGCCTCCCGATGGAAGGTGTCGATGAGCTGATTCCGATGGCGGAAATCCTCATTCCGGAAGATGACCGCGAATTCGTCTCCGCCGATCCGGAACACCGGGCTGTGCTGGAACACGCGGCAGATCAGGCGGCTGGCCGTTTTCAGATAGACATCGCCGTGATCGTGACCGTACTGATCGTTGATGGATTTCAGATCGTCACAATCGAAGACGCTGATGGCAAGATGGGCATTTTCCGGATTTTCGCTGAGGCCCGCCTGCAGGGTATCCAGGAAGGCCGTGAACGCGCCTTTGTTACGGACGGAGGTCAGGGCGTCCACGTTGGCCCGGCGGTTCAGTTCTGTGATGTGTTCCTGCATATGGCGGGCCAGCTTGCGGAAGGTCCGGGTGAGCCGCCCGATTTCGTCATCCTTGTCGTAATCCAGGGTGAAATCGTAATTTCCCTGTTCCAGACGGCCGGCAGCGACGGTCAGCTGCTGGAAAGGACGGGTGATTCTGGCGGCGAAGAAGAAGGTGACCAGGCTCATCACGACCAGCACGACGGCCGAAACCAGGAGGATATGACGGATCAGGGATTCCCAGTCGCCCTCTGCTTCCCTGACCGGAACGGAAACGTTCAGGCGCATTCCGTTCTGCAGCTTCAGCCAGGCAGCTTCGCGCTCCACGCCTTCAAAGGTATAACGAACGAAGGTGAAATTGGCGATGACACCCTCCGGCGCCTTGGGCCATTCTTCCTGCGGCATGCCGGCCAGATCAATGCGGGGATGGAAGATCAGCGTTCCCTCATCATCGTTCAGGAAGGCATACCCGTTGTTGAACAGGCGGATGCTGTCCACCTGCTCCGCCATGGTGGAGTAATCGATTTCAATCCCGATGACGCCGACGAAAGTCCCCCGCCAGTAGATGGGAACATTGTAGGAAATGACGCGGACATCCAGATTATCCGTGATATACGGCGAAAGCCAGACGGCCTTTTTTTCATGCTTGGGAACAGTGAACCAAACCAGTTTCGAGGTGTCCTTTGTATCGTAAAGCGTGATGTCGGTGACCACGTGCTCGGTGAATCCATCTCCATCCAGATTCGTATACCAGAAGCCTTTCACCGTGTCGCTGACGGCCGGATCAATCCGATAATAATAGGTGAGCACGCCGTTGGTTTTATTAGCGATCTGATCAAAATAAGGCTGTACCCTGTCCACATGGGTTTGCAGATTTTCGCTGTCCAGACCGCTCAGATTCTTTTCCGCAAAGGAAGAAACCTTCCAAACCGCGTTTTCGACGCCGGCGAAATAATAATCCAGATTGCGGGCGCCGGTTTCACACAGCAGAAGCAGCAGCTGATCGGATTTTCGCTGCTCCGTGTTCCGGATGAAGATGACACTCAGCACAGAGACCGAGATGACGGCGATGACGATGATCCACACCGTGAGCAGGGTGATTTTCGTTTTCAGGGAATGCACGCATCTCACCTCTTTTTCTTTTCAAGAATCCGGGATTCAAACTGGGCGGGCGGGAGGGGATGGGAGAAATAGAAGCCCTGAACCAGCTCGCACCCCAGATTCCGCAGCAGCCGCAGCTGGCTCTCGGATTCCACGCCCTCCGCCACCACCGGCA
>CADBLV010000055.1 GCA_902795555.1 uncultured Eubacteriales bacterium
ATCGGGACGGGTGTGAACGCCCTGAAGGCCGGGACGGAAGCCCGGACGGAGCGAAACAGAAAGGAAACAAAATGACTGAAAATGGGCTGAACGAAGCGGCGGCCAGGCCGACGGGCAAGTTGCCGGCAGGTCGGACGATCATGCTGCTTGCGGGTTGCTTGATGCTGATCTGGTGCTGCGTGCTGCTGACACCCTTGGGGGCGGCGGCGGAGAAAAAAGTGACCCTGACCTTCACCGGGGACTGCACGATCGGCAGCGACAGCAGCACCTACGGGCAGGCGACGTCGTTTGTGACCGCGGCGTATGAGAAGGGGTTCGATTACTTCTTTGCCAACTTCAAAGAGCTGTTTGCCGAGGACGACTGCACGATTATCAACTTTGAGGGCGTGCTGAGCGATTATGCCTCCAACGAGAACACGAAAAAAACCTACCGATTCCGGGGCCCGAAGGAGTTTGTGAACATTCTGAAAACCGTGTCGATCGAGGCAGCCTGCCTGGCGAACAACCACACGGGCGATTTCGGGGCGCCGGGACTTCAGAGAACCAAAGATACCCTGACGGAGAACGGGATCGCCTGGTTTCGGGTGCGGGACAGCTATACATTCGAGAAAGACGGGATCCGGATCCGGTTTTACGCGATGGACACCCAGAGCATGCATTCGGAATATACCTGGCTGAAGAACGAGATCAGCCGGGTGAAGGCGGAGAAGGAAGCGGACGCTGTGGTGGCTGTGTTCCACGGGGGAACCGAATATGACGCCAAGCGGAACGACTCCCAGATGAAATTTGCCAACGAATGCATCGAGAAGGGCGCGGATCTGGTGATCATGCATCATCCCCATGTGGTGCAGGGGTTTGACATCATCCACCAGCGCACCGTGTGCTATTCGCTGGGGAATTTCGTTTTCGGCGGAAATAACATGATCCGGGTGGAACCCTACCGCAACGGAACCGTCACATCCCTTTACGCGCTGGTTGTGCGGGCGGAGCTGAGATTTGAGGACGACGGAACCTACAAGGGGCAGCAAATCTCCCTGTATCCGGTGTTCATCAGCGGATCGGATCCCCAGAATGACTATCAGCCGAAGCTTGTCAGCGGGGACGAGGCGAAGGCGGTGCTGGCGGCGGCCCAGTTTGACACTCCCTTTGAGCTGCCGGCCTTTCAGGAAAAGATCGGCAAGGCCGTGATGCGCTATCTGCCGGCGGAAAAATAAAAACGAAAAACAGAAAACGCGAAAAGCCGTTTCAAAAGTTTCCCGTTTGTGATATGATAGGCGCAGAGACAGATCTGGTTTGCGATTCGCGCAGGTGGGGAGCGGGCAAGCTGTGGACGGATCATCAGCGCTGCATGTGATCCGTATTCCACAGCAAGCTGTGGACGGATCATCAAAAACGAAATGGTCAATCGAACGGAAGGGCAGACACAGATCTGACGTTCGCAGAGGAGAAGAAAGAAACCGGAGGATTGCTTCCGGAAAAGGAGAGACAGGGCTCATGAAAAAGACGATGGCTGTGGTTTTGTTTCTGGCGCTGCTGATGAGCTGCTTTGGGGCGGCTTCGGCGGACAAACTGATTCCCGTGGCGGAAGAAGCGCCTGTGCCGATCAACGTTGAATATCGCAATCACATGGCGGATGATCAGGTGAATCCGCTGACGGGGCTGCCTGCTTCCGGCGAGCCTTATACCCCCATCCTGATGGTTCTCGGAGGGGCGACGGAGAGCTATCCCCACTGGGGGATTTCCGAGGCGGACATTCTTTTCCAGGTGCCCAATATGGGCGGCGGGGATACGAAGCTGATGGCCCTGTTCGGAAGCAGCTATCCGGAAAAGGCCGGCGGCGCCCGTTCGGCCCGGATGACGATGCTGCCCTTTGCCAACGCTTTTAACGCGGCCTTTGCCTATGCCGGATGCCCGCCGATGGGGACGGGGACGATGACGGACGTAGAACACTATCTGGACTTCTGGGGCTATGTGAAAAGCGGCAAGGCCTTCAATCTGCTCGGTGACGCTCCCGCGGAGCGGATAAGCGACCGGAAGGAGCCTCATAATCTGAGCGCAAAGATCCGGGAAATTCACGAGACGCTTGTGAAGAACAACGTGTCCTTCGAAGTCCGGCCCTTCTTCTTTGCCGATCATCCCCTGGAATACGGAGACGAGGCGAAGAGCCTGACCATGACGTATTTCGGAAACGAGGTGCGCCTGAAGGAACGGAACGAACGGGAAGAGAGCTCCTGCTCCTTTACCTATGAAGAGGGAAAGGGATATACGCGGACATCTCAGACGGGCGTGACCGCGGACGTGGCAACCGGTGAGCCGCTGACCTTCGCCAACGTCATTGTGATGTGGGAGGAGTATGACAACGAGACCATCGGGGAGAATACCTACCTGTGCGTGAAGAACCAGATGGTGGGCAGCGGCCAGGCGGATATCTTCCAGAACGGAAAGCATATTACCGGCGCCTGGGCCCACACAGACCGGGACGCGCGGCTGGTGTTCCTGAACGACCGGGGGACAGAGCTGCGGCTGCAGCCCGGGAAGACGTTCATCGTCGTCAGCAACCGATACAGTGAACTGACCATTCCGGAATAACGGGGGGAAAGCAGACATGAAACGGGGAATCCTGTGGATCATCGCGGTGCTGGCGGCGCTGGCGCTGTGCTGCGGCGCGGCTTCGGCGGAAGTCCGATACGGAGATCAGGTGTATTCCGGCAACGAAACCCTGATCGACCTGGGAAACACGGTGGTGACCGATTTTGACGAGCTGGCCGCCTTTCTGAGCGAGATGCCCCAGGTGCGGCAGGTGAACATGTTTGAAACCCGGATTCAGAAGGCTCAGTGCGACGCGCTGGCGGAACGCTTTCCCGACATCAAATGGGGATGGACCATGGTGCTGAAGGGAAGCGACCATGAGCATCTGATCCGGACGGATCAGACTGCCTTCTCCACTCTGCACAGCAACAAGAGCAGCCATCATCGAAGCGAGGATTTCTCCATTCTGAAGTACTGCTGGCATCTGTTTGCACTGGACGTTGGGCATAATTCCGTGACCACGCTGGAATTCCTGGAGGATCTGACGGAACTGCGGGTGCTGATTATCGCGCTCAACGACATTGAGGACATCAGCGTGCTGGCGAAGCTGACGAACCTGGAATATCTGGAGATTTTTAAAAACAAGATTCGGGATATCACCCCTGTGACCGGGCTTACGCATCTGCTGGATCTGAACGTGTGCTTCAACCATATTCAGAACCTGGAGCTGCTGAAGGGCATGACCTGGCTGAAACGCCTGTGGATGTACAGCGGAAAGGTATATAACCAGCCTTATTCCTCCGCCGAGATTCAGGCCTTCAAGGCGGCGCTTCCGGACACGGAACTGGACATGAAGCATTATTCCACCGCGGGAACCTGGCGATATCTGGACAGCAAGAACACCGTGAAAGCTCCCCATTATGCCGTGCTGACAGACACCTTCGGGGACACCAGCCTGCGGCCCAAACGCGTGTATATTCCCTTTGAGGACAGCTGGCCCTTTACAGAAGAAGAGCGGGCCGCCATCGAGGCCGCCCGCGAAACCCTGGGACAATAATTCCGTTTCGATCCGGTTTGAAATCCCGGGAGAACATGCATAACAGATTCCACTGAATCATTCCGGAAATCGTCTTTGGCAGTTCGTCGCGGAAGACGATCACAGCAGATTCCGCTGAATCTTTCCTGAAATCGTCTTCGGCAGTTCATCGCGGAAGACGATTTTTCTTGGATATTTATAGGGAGCGGTATGCTCCTTGACATATTGCTGGATTTCCTTTTTCAGCTCCTCCGTGCCTTCCGTGCCTTTGGTCAGCACGATGGACGCCTTGACGATCTGGCCGCGGACTTCATCCGGCTCGGCGGAAACGCCGCATTCCAGCACATAGGGAAGCTCCATGATCACGCTCTCAATTTCAAAGGGCCCGATCCGATAGCCGGAGGACTTGATGACGTCATCGATGCGGCTGACATACCAGAAATAGCCATCTTCATCCCGCCAGGCGGTGTCTCCGGTGTGATACATCCCGTCATACCAGGCATCCCTGGTTTTTTCTTCATCCAGATAGTATTCCCGGAAGAGCCCACAGGGAATGTTTTTGTCCGTGCGGATGACGATTTCGCCGATTTCGCCGGTGGCCACGGGATTGCCCTCCGGATCCACGATATCCACATCGTACTGCGGATTGGCCTTGCCCATGGAGCCGATTTTCGGCACGCCGCCGAAGAGATTGCCGATGGTGAGGGTGGTTTCCGTCTGGCCGAAGCCTTCCATGATCTTCAGGCCTGTGGCTTTTTCAAACTGACGGAACACCTCCGGATTCAGCGCCTCGCCGGCGGTGGTCATATGATGGATCGAGCTCAGATCGTAATGAGACAGATCGACCTTGATGAACATCCTCAGCATGGTGGGCGGCGCGCAGAAAGTGGTGATGTTGTACTTTTTGAACATGGGCAGGATATCCGCCGCGTCGAATTTATCAAAGTCATAGACGAAAACAGCGCCTTCGCAAAGCCACTGGCCGTACAGCTTACCCCAGAGGGATTTCCCCCATCCTGTGTCGGAAATGGTGAAGTGCAGCCCGTCCCGTTCGCAGCAATGCCAGTATTTGGCGGTTACATAATGCCCGAGGGCGTAGGTGTGCCTGTGCTGAGCCATCTTCGGATTGCCGGTGGTGCCGGAGGTGAAGAACATCAGCGCCGGATCGTTTCCGCAGGAAGCGTCTTCCGGCCGGCGGAAGCGGCGGGTGAACAGCGGATATTCGTCGTTCAGGCTATGCCAGCCTTCCCGGGTTCCGTTGACCATGATCAGTGTTTCCACGCTGGGGCATTTTGCCGCAGCCCGCTCCGCAATTTCCGCGGTGTCTCCATCGGCGGTGCAGATCAGCGCTTTCACCCCCGCGGCGTTGAAGCGATATTCGAAATCATGCTCTTTGAGCTGATTGGTGGCAGGGATGGCGATGGCTCCCAGCTTGTGCAGGGCCACCATGCAGAACCAGAACTGATAGTGCCGCTTCAGCACCAGCATGACCCGGTCGCCCCGGCGGATGCCCAGGGAGGTGAAATAATTCGCGCACTGATTGGAAGCATCCTTGACATCCTTGAAGGTGAACCGCCGCTCCTGATGGTGTTTATCCACATAGAGTATGGCCAGCTTGTCCGGATATTTCCGGGCAATTTCATCCACGATATCAAAGCCGAAATTGAAGGTTTCCGCATTGGGGAAGGAGATCGCGGTGAGCCGTCCCTGTTCATCTTCCTTCGCGTCGATGAACCTGGAGGCGATCAGCCGGAAGTCCTCGCGGGCGGGAACCGGAGCCGCCGCCACTTCTGCCGCGGGCCGGGGCTCCTCGCCGGGCAGCACCACCGCCACGAACACGCAGTCTTTGCCGCCGACGGCGATCATTCCGTGGGGCAGGGAGGAGTTGTAATAAATACTGTCGCCTTCCTCCAGAATCTCCGTATGCTCGCCGACCTGAACCTTCAGCCGGCCGGAGAGGACGATGTCGAATTCCTGGCCCCGGTGGCTCACCAGATGGATGGGCTCATTCTGCGCTTTTTCCGAATATTCATAGCGAACCCAGTAAGGCTCGGCTATTTTATCCCGGAATTTCGGAGCGAGGTTGGCAATGGCAATCCCTTCCTCCCGGGCTGTCGATTCGCCTTTACCCCGGCGGGTGACCGTATAGGAGGAGAGGAAGGCGTTGTGCCCCTCCAGCAGCTCTGTCAGCTCCATGTTGAAGGCCTGAGCGGATTTATAGATGAAGGTGAAGGGCATATCCGTACGTCCGGCTTCGTAAAGCCTGTATTCGTCGGCGGACACCTCCGTTTTTTCCGCCATTTCCTCAGGGGTCCAACCCATGATTTCGCGCATTTCCCGCAGACGGGAAGCGATTGCGCTGAGCTGGGTGAGATCGGTCTGGGTGTTCATGATCCGTGCTCCTTTCGATAAAAAAATGCCCGTCTCTGCTTTGAGACGGGTCATGCTGACTCGCGGTACCACTCAAATTGCGTG
>CADBLV010000056.1 GCA_902795555.1 uncultured Eubacteriales bacterium
CGGTCGGAAGACTGATTTTTACGGATGAGTGGCTTATAAACATCCGCGGCAAAGGCCGAGGAGGCGGAAAGCAGCTGGGAATCGGCGGTGGACATGGAAGCCGCGAGGATGGCGGAAAGCAGGATGCCGGAAATGAAGGGAGGGAAAATGGCGCGGACCATCTGGATGAAAACGGTCGACGAGTCTTTCAGATCTCCCATAAACAGCCGTCCGACACAGCCGGCGGCCACGGAGAAGGCGATGATCAGGATATTCCAGGAGATGCCGATTTTGGCGCTCTTTTTCAAATCCCTATCGCTGCGCACGGACATGAACCGGATGATGATATGCGGCATGCCGAAGTAGCCCAGGCCCCATCCGAGGCCGGAAACGATGGATTTCCAATCCGCGAACAGGTTCCAGTAATTCTCCGGCAGGGGAGCTCCCGCGCCGACGGTGTTGCCGGTGTTGATCAGCGCAAGGGCGAAGATCGGAGCGATCAGCAGGGAACCGAGCATCAGGAGCCCCTGGAAGAAATCTGTCCAGCATACGGCGTTAAAGCCGCCCAGGAAGGTATAGCCGACGATGATGGCGGCAGCCAGATACATGGCCAGGGTCGGATCCAGGCCGACAACCGTGTTGAACAGGGTTCCGCAGGCTTTGACGCTGGAGGCGGCATAAATGGTGTAGGCCACAAGGAAAATCACCGCACAGATCACCTGAAGCGATTTGCTGGCGGCCTTGAAGCGATTGGTCAGATATTGCGGGATGGTGATGGAGTCGTCGGCCAGGATGGAAAACCGCCGCAGACGGGGCGCCTCAAAAATCCAGCTCAGGGCATATCCGATGGCCAGCCCGATCGCAATCCAAGCCTGTCCGATCCCGAAGGCATAGATCGAGGCCGGAAGGCCCATCAGGACCCAGGCGCTCATGTCGGAGGCTCCCGCGGACAGGGCGGAAACCCATGGCCCCATCTGACGGCCGCCCAGGAAATACTGCTTCTCGCCGGAGCCGCGGGTTTTCACGAAGAAATAAACCCCGATGCCCAGCATGGCAATCAGATAAACGATGAAAATGATCAGCTCCACATTCATAAGGCACAGCCCTCCCATTCAAACAATGGATACAGAGGCATTATAGCGGTTGAAGGGCGGAACGACAAGGAATGTACGGTATTTTTCATGTTTTACTTGAGAAAATGGAAAAAATACAGTACAATAGGTTCGTGAGAACGACAAGGAGATGAGCGATCGTGAGAAAATGGCTGCGCTTCCTTCTCTTGCTGTGCTGCTGCCTGGCCCTGGGGATGAGTTCTGTCCAGGCTGCCGACCGGACGCCCAAACAGAAGGATTCGAAATACTACGGCGCCATGCGCGTCGTACACTGCAAGGAATGGGTGTCTTTGCGCGAAGGGCCCCGAAAAACCTATAACCGGATCATGAAAGTTCCCCTCGACGCCATTGTCATGAACTGCCGATATGAGAAAAAAGGCTTCGTCAAATGTGAATATCAGGGCGAAGAAGGGTATATCATGCTCAAATACCTAGAGCCTGCCCCGGAATATGAGCCGGCGGAAACCTCGGCGGAATCCCGGGTGATGACACGGGAGGAAATCCTCGAAGGCGCGGAGAAAGTGCTCGACTGGAAGGAATTTAATGTCTCCGTCCTGGCCAGCCATCAGATGAGCACCGCGGACAAAATCCCGAAGGAAATACTGAAGGTCGGCTGCTTTATTGACGACAATCCGGCCTGGGGTTATATCGAAAGCGTGGACAACAAAGGAGATCAAACCCTGCTGCGGGTTCTGATCGGCGGCAATATCGACGAGCCGCAGGTGCTGGTGTATGACGCGGAATACGGCCTGATCATGATCGACCTGCTCAGCGGCCGGGAGAAATGGGTGCTTCCCCACGCGGTATGTGATCTGGGAGACGCCGGTGTTACGGCTGTGGCCGAGGATGGTATCCTTTATGTGGTCGGGTCGGAAGCTGTCACGGTGACGGCGATTTCAGAGGACGGCCGGGTGCTGTGGCAGGCGATCCCGGATGTAAAGGGAACCGCGGCAGGCATTACCCTGGATCCGGACATGATCGAAGTGGAATATCAGACGGACAGCGGAAGAAAGATTGCGCTGCTGGGGTATTCGGGAGACGTGATTGATGTACATTAAGGGATCAATAAAAAAACGGCCGAAAGGCCGTTTTTTTGTGCGACTCCGCCCGCAACCTCAATCGGCGCGACTCCGCACAGCGGAGCTCGCTTGTTTCGGTTGAATTCACCTCTGACGAGATTTCCGTCACTGACGGTCATCAGAGGTTCATCCCCAGATTTGGGAGAGGGCGGGGACAATCTGCTTTTTGCGGGAAAGCACGTGGGGAAGGAATACATGATGATCCCGGGGTTCTACGGCAAAAGCATTCCGGATCACATCCGGATCTCCCGCGAACACCAGCTCGGTGCCTTCCTTCAGCACATTCGTAATCATCATGAGCATGATTTCATAGTGATGCTCAACACGATAAGCCTCCAGGGCTTCCACAAATTCCGGCAGGCGGCTGAGGAAGGGGGAGGTGTCCACACAGGTGATCTGGGAAATCGCAAGGGCATGACTGCTGAGATGAAATTCCTTCATATCGCCGCGAATCAGATCGGCCGCCGGCTTATCATAGGAAACACCCCGGGTGAACATGGCCTTTCCCAGTTCTTCCAGATCGATTTCCGCATGGCGGGCCAGGCGCTCGGCTAAAATCCGATCCTGTCTGGTGC
>CADBLV010000057.1 GCA_902795555.1 uncultured Eubacteriales bacterium
ACGTGAGCGGACAAAGAGACCGGAGAAAGCTGGAGCACTGGCAGATTATCTCAATCTTCCTGGCGATCTATGACTTTCTTGCTATCTGCGCCGCTTATTTTCTGGCCCTGTGGCTCCGTTTTGACGGGGTTTACAGCGAAATTCCCCGCGATTTTCTGGATCCTTATCTGGCTTTTATCCTGCCGTATGCTGCCGGCGCGCTGGTGTGTTTTTACTTTCTCCGCATGTACAACAGCATGTGGCGGTTCTCCGGTTCGGCGGATTTTGTCCGGGTGTTCGGGGTTTCTTTCGTGGTTTCCCTGCTCCATGCGGCGCTGATTACCGTCTGCTTCGGTCGCATGCCCGTTTCCTATTATGTTCTTGGGGCGGGCTTCCAGTTTGTCTTCCTGGCGATTCCGCGCTTTGGCTTCCGTTTCGTCCAGCTTCTCCGCTCCCGCAGCGAGGTGGATCCGAATGCAAAGCGCATCATGCTGATCGGCGCCGGTTCCGCCGGCCAGCTGATTCTCCGGGATATCAATCAGGCCCGGGAGATTCACGATTCCGTGGTCTGCATCATTGATGACAATCCCAACAAATGGCAGCGATACCTGGACGGCGTTCCGATCGTCGGCGGCCGGGAGGAAATCTTCCGGGCCGTGGAGCAATACCATGTCAATCAGATTTATCTGGCCATCCCCAGCGCCACAGCCCAGCAGAAGCGGGACATCCTGGCAATCTGCAATGAGACGGACTGCGAGGTAAAGCAGCTCCCCGGCATGTATCAGCTGATGAACGGCGAAGTGACCGTGTCCGCCATGAAGAATGTTTCCGTCGAGGATCTTCTGGGCCGGGAGCCGATTCGGGCGGACATGCGGGAGGTTTTCAGCCAGATAAACGGCCGGGTGGTCATGGTGACGGGAGGCGGCGGGTCGATCGGGTCCGAACTGTGCCGTCAGATTGCCGCTCACGGCCCGAAGCTGCTGGTGATTGTTGATATCTATGAAAACAATGCCTACAGCATCCAGCTGGAGCTGAAGGAAAGTTATCCGGATCTGCGCTTTGAGACGATCATCGCTTCCGTGCGGGACAGCCGGCGCATGTTCCAGCTCTTTGAAAAATATCGTCCCCAGATTGTGTATCACGCGGCGGCCCACAAGCATGTCCCCCTGATGGAGGACAGCCCCTGTGAGTCCATCAAGAATAACGCCATCGGCACCTACAAAACCGCCTATGCCGCCATGGTGCACGGCTGCGAGCGCTTTGTCCTGATCTCCACCGACAAGGCCGTGAATCCGACCAATGTCATGGGTGCCTCCAAGCGCCTGTGCGAGATGGTGATTCAGTCCTTTGATGCAAAGATCAAGGCCGGAAAAGCGGCGGAGATTCCGCAGCTGTTCACGCACGGAGCTCGCCAGCAGGTGAACGGTGAAAAGATCGACTTTTCCGCCATCCGAACGGAGTTTGTAGCCGTTCGTTTCGGGAATGTTCTGGGCAGCAACGGATCGGTCATTCCGATCTTCCGCCGTCAGATAGAGCGGGGCGGCCCCGTAACCGTCACCCATCCGGACATCATCCGCTATTTTATGACCATTCCGGAGGCGGTCAGCCTGGTGATGCTGGCCGGAACCTACGCCAAAGGCGGAGAAATCTTCGTTCTGGACATGGGCAGCCCCGTGAAAATTGATACCCTGGCCCGGAACCTGATCAAGCTTTCCGGATTCAAGCCGGATGTAGATATCAAAATTGAGTATACCGGCCTTCGTCCCGGGGAAAAGCTGTATGAGGAAAAGCTCATGGCGGAGGAAGGCCTTCAGAAGACGGAGAACGACCTGATCCATATCGGGAATCCGATTCCCTTTGACGAAACCGCCTTCCTGGAAAACCTGAAAGGCCTGATGGAAGCGGCTTATGCGAACCGGGAGAATATCCGGGACCTGATTATGGCCATCGTTGACACCTATCATCCGGTTGATATGGGGAAAGAAGGACAGAGAGAGCAGCAATGAAAAAATTCGGACAAATCCTGGCGAAGGATCTCTGGATCGTCCTGCTGGACATCCTGGCGGTGAATGCATCCTATTTTCTCGCGCTGATTATTCGCTTTTATGTCAATTTTGAATTCCGTCCTTCCGTCAGCTATTATCTGGCGGACTGGCTGCGATTCACCCCGTTTTATACGGTGCTGTGCATCCTGGTGTTCATCCTGTTCCGCCTCTACGGCGGCATGTGGCGCTATGCCGGCATCAACGACATGAACCGAATCATCGGCGCGAATGCGGTAACGGTGCTGATTCAGGTTTTCGGCACTCTGGCCATGCTGGGCTTCAAGCGGCGCATGCCCTTCACCTATTATGTCATCGGCGCCATTTTGCAGTTCTTCTTCATCGCCCTGATCCGCTTCGGTTATCGGATGCTTCTCGTGGAGAAAAAGCGGATCCGGGATCGAAAGACAGAATCCGTTCCCGCCCTGGTGGTCGGCGGCGGAGAGCTGGCCCGCAGGGCGATTCGCCATCTGGAGGAAACCTCTTCCTATCGGGTTTCCGCCGTGGTGGACGAAGGCAGCGCCGGCAAAACGCTGGATGGCATTCCGGTAGTGGCGGAGCTGGACAAGGCGGCCGAAAATGTGAAGGCGATTTTTCTCGCCGATCCCGGTCTGACGGAAGAACAGCGAAAGGAAATCCGCAAAACAGCGGAACGCCGGAAGCTGGATTGTCAGGATTACACCGGATATCTGACCAACCTGGGAGGGCGTGTATCGCTCACCGCCCTGCTGGAGCTGGCGGAGGGCCCGGTAACGGTGACGCTGGACGGCCGGGAAACGGTCTATGCCAGCGGCGAGGAAGCCCTGCAGGTGCTTACAGGGCGTCATGAAGTGACGGCGCTGCGAAATCTGGCGGTGGATCTGGCCGCCTCGAAGGAGCAGGGTTATTCGGGATATGAGTCCTGGGCCAAACAGCATAAGGAAGAAACCGGCGAGGAAATCAGCTTTTTCTGAGAAGGGTTCTGATCCCGTTCGCGTGATGGGAGATCATGAGATTCTTCATTCGAACGAAAAGCCCCTCGCACATTCATCGCTTATATACAGGGAAGAATGAATCAGGCCGAACCGATCGGATCGGATTCATCTGAAGAGGAAGAAAAGTGATAACAGATTTTTTAAAGGATCCGCGTTTCAAAGGGATTGAGCCTTTTGAATCCCGCGTCTGGCTGTCCAGCCCCACCATGCATGGGGAGGAGCAGCGCTGGGTGGACGATGCGATTCTGACCAACTGGGTTTCAACCGTGGGAAAGAACATTGACGCGGTGGAAAAGGAATGTGCGGAAAAGATCGGCTGCCGCTATGCGGTGGGGCTTTCCGCCGGCACGGCCGCGTTGCACCTGTCCGTCCGTCTGGCCGGGGAGCGGCTCTACGGTCCGGCTCCGGCGAATGAAGGTGTCCTTCGGGGGCATAAGGTCTTCTGTTCTGACTGCACCTTTGACGCCACCGTGAACCCCGTCGCCTATGAAAACGGTGAAGCAGTCTTTATTGACACGGAACTGGATTCCTGGAACATGAGCCCGGAGGCGCTGGAAAAGGCCTTTGCGATTTATCCGGACGTGAAACTGATCGTCCTGGCCCATCTTTACGGCACTCCCGGCAAATGTGATGAGCTTCGGGCGATCGCGGATCGCCACGGCGCCCTGATCGTGGAGGACGCCGCGGAAAGTTTCGGTTCAACCTATAAGGGGATCCAGACCGGCCGCTTCGGTGATTACGCGATCATCTCTTTTAACGGCAACAAGATCATTACCGGTTCTGCCGGCGGCATGTTCCTGACCGATTCGGAGGAGGATGCCCACAAGGTTCGCAAATGGTCTACCCAGTCCCGGGAAGACGCTCCCTGGTATCAGCATGAGGAACTGGGATATAATTACCGCATGAGCAACATCGTTGCCGGGGTGATCCGCGGACAGCTGCCCTATCTGGAAACCCATATTGATCAGAAGCGGGCAATCTATCTGCGATATCGGGAAGGATTGAAGGATCTCCCGGTTTCCATGAATCCCATTCCGGATTACGCAAAGCCCAATTACTGGCTTTCATGCCTGCGGATCCATCCGGAGGCCCTTTGCGATCAGGTTCGGGGGGAGCATCACGCGCTCTATCAAACGGAAGCGGGCAAAAGCTGCCCCACGGAAATCCTGGCCGCGCTGGCTGCCTTCAAGGCGGAGGGTCGGCCGATCTGGAAACCCATGCATCTCCAGCCGATCTATCGCAACAATCCCTTTGTCACCGTCCAGGGCATCGGGCGGGGGCGTTCCAATGCATATATCCGGGAGGGCACTGCTCTGGATCAGGGGAAAACCCTTTTTCACGACGGGCTCTGTCTGCCCAGCGACAATAAGATGACTCCGGCCCAGCAGGATCGGATCATCGATATTATTCACCGGTGTTTCCTATGAGTAAAAAAGCGCTGATCGTCGCCTCGGTGGCCACTTTCCTGGATTCTTTTGAAATCAGCGATATTCGCCTTCTGCAGGAAAAGGGATATGAAGTGCACTGCGCCTGCAATGCCGGGAGCGACTCCAATCAACAGGCTTCCAATCCCAATGAGCGTCTGCTGGCCAGCGGCGCGGTGATTCATCAGGTGGATTTTGCCCGCAGCCCCCTGAGCACGACGAACTGGGCGGCTTACAAACAGCTGAATCGTCTGATGGCGGAGGAGCAATTCACCCTGGTGCATTGCCATACGCCTGTGGCGGGCATGCTGGCGCGTCAGGCAGCCCGGAAAAACCGTGTGCCGATCGTGATTTATACGGCCCACGGCTTTCATTTCTTCCATGGCGCTCCGAAGAAAAACTGGATCCTTTTCTACCCCCTGGAGCAGGGCATGTCCCGCTGCACGGATGTACTGATCACGATCAATGACGAGGACTACAACCGGGCGAAGCGCAGGAGCCACGCCCGCAGGGTGGAGCGGATTCACGGCGTCGGTGTGGACACAGGCCGCTTTGCAAGCTGCGAAGTGGATCGGGATCGGAAGCGGGCAGACCTCGGAATCCGGGAGGATGAAAAACTCCTTCTTTCCGTGGGCGATCTGGACAATGAAAAGCACCACATCACGATTCTTCAGGCCATGGAGACCCTTGCCCCCAAAGGATATCGCTATCTCATCGCCGGTGACGGCGAGCTGATGGAGTCTCATCGCGCCTTCATTCGGGAGCATCATCTGGAGGAAGCGGTTCAGCTGCTGGGATATCGGCATGATATTCCGGAGCTTCTGCGGGCGGCAGATCTGTATGTCTTTCCCTCTCTGCGGGAAGGACTTCCCGTGGCCCTGATGGAGGCCGTGGCGGCCGGCAAACCGATCGCCTGTTCACCGATTCGGGGAAATGTGGATATCGTGGTGACGCCGGAAAGCTATTTTGATCCGACTTCGCCCGATGACGCGATTCGGGCCATCGAGGGGATTCTGTCCCTTCCGGAGAAGCAGAGGGAGCGGATGATTCAAACCAATCAGGAAAACCTGAAACGGTATGATGTTTCGGAAGTCCGAAAGGAAATGACCGCGATTTATGAGGCCGCGGAGGAAAGGATGAAAGCATGAAGATTCTGGCGGTAGGCGCTCATCTTGATGATATCGAAATTGCTTGCGGAGGCACCCTGGCCAAAGCCATCGAAAACGGCCATCAGGTGAAGGTGCTCATCATGAGCAAATCCGGCTACACCAACAAGGAAGGTCAGATGCAGCGCTCGGACGAGGTGGCTGTGGCGGAGGGCACCAACGCCCTTCATGCGCTGGGGATTCAGGATATCGAGATTCTGGATTTCCCCACCAAGGACATTCCCTGGCGGTCCGATGTGGTGAATGCTATTGATGTCAGCATCGCCGCTTACGATCCGGATGTCATTTTCACCCATCATCCCTTTGACACCCATCAGGCCCACGCCGGTGTCAGTAATGCCACCGTGGCTGCGGCCCGACGCCGGAATACGGTGTTTTTCTATGAGCCGATCACGCCCAGCGGCCGTTCCTACGTGGCCTTTCGTCCCCAGCTGTATGTGGACATCGGCCAGACGATTGAGAAAAAGCTGACCTCCCTTCGGGAGCATAAGTCCGAATACAACAAATTCGGCGCTGAGGATTGGATCGAAGGCGTTTATGCGCGCTGCGGCTTCCGGGGCTATGAAATCGGAAAGAAATATGCCGAGGCCTTTGAGGTTCTGCGCATTGAAATGGGCTTCGGAAAGATGACGGAGCTGTAATCTTCCCATGCTGAATCATTCTGAAATCCAGGCTCTGGAGCGTGCTTACGGCTCCCCGCTCTATCTTTTTGATGAGGAAGCCTTCCTTGAAAACGCTGCCCGCTTTGTGGGCGCCATGCGGGATCGTTATCCGAAATATCGCCTCTCCTATTCCTTTAAGACGAATTACACCCCCTATGTCTGCGGCCTGATCCGGAATCTGGACGGGGATGCGGAAGTGGTTTCCGCGATGGAATATGAGCTGGCCCGTCGGGTCGGCTTCCCGCCGGAGCGGATCATCTTCAATGGGCCGGACAAGATGGGAGAGCCGAGTCTCACGCAGTTGTGTGAGGATCGGACGGAAACCTCCGCGCTGGCCTGTGCCTTGCTGGGCGGCAGCCTGGTGAATGCCGACCATCTGGAAGAAGTGGCGTTCATAGCGGATTTCGCCCGCCGTCATCCCGATCATTCATTCCGCATCGGGCTTCGGGTCAATCTGGATCTGGGCCAGTCTTTTGTTTCCCGCTTCGGCCTGGATCCGGCGGATTTGCCGGAGGCGATGACGCTGGCCGCCGGGGCGCCGAATCTGTCCGTCGTCGGCCTTCATTGCCACATCAGCCGATGCCGTGGCCTGGAAGCCTGGCGGAAGCGGACGGAAATCATGCTTTCCCTGGCGGACAGCCTGTTTGAGGCTCCTCCGGCTTATCTGGATCTGGGATCCGGCATGTTCGGAGATATGGCGCCGGAGCTGGCTGCCCAGTTCAGCGATATTCCTTCCTATAAAGAATATGCCGCGGTGACGGCGGCGCTTGTGGCGGAACACTATGCAGTCTGGCCGGAAGAAAAGCGTCCCGTGCTGTTCACCGAACCGGGCACCACCCTGATCAATCGCTATGTCAGTCTCCTGGCCCGGGTGGACGCGGTGAAACAGGTCCGGGGAAAGCGCCTGGCAATCCTGAACTGCAGCGAGCACAACCTGGGCGAAACCTGCACGCTGAAACAACTTCCCCTGGAGGTGATTCCGGCCGGGATTCCGGCGGATCCGGCAGCGTCTCCGACCCCCGGAACCGATCTGGTGGGATATACCTGCCTGGAGCAGGATGTGATGTATCGGGATTATCCGGGTCCGTTACATCCGGGCGACCGTGTGATCTTTGGCAATGTAGGCGGCTATTCCACGGTATACAAGCCACCCTTTATCCGTCCCAACTGCGCCATGATCGCTCTGAAGCCGGACGGCGCCACGGTGCTGATCAAACGCCGTGAAACCTTTGACGATATTTTCCGAACCTACACTTTTGTCTGAGACCGTCGGTTGATTTCTGTGGCTGATTTCATCAGCTGAATTTTGATGCCGGAGGTTAAAACTGATTCATGCATGAACTGAAACCCATCACTGTCCTGATCACCGCCGCGGGGAATGTCTACATGCCGGACACCACCGCCTGCCTGAAGGAAAACGGCGAGCGTCCTCTTCGCCTGATCGGCGCGGATCTGAATGAGGATGCCACCATCCTGCGCATGTGCGACGCGGCCTATCGGGTTCCCCGGGGGGACGATCCCTCCTATGCGGATGCGCTTCTGGAAATCTGCCGGAAGGAAAAAGTGGATGTGCTGCTCCCGATCATGTCCGTGGAGTTGGAAATCCTCGCCCGGAACAAGGCCCGCTTCGAGGCGGCCGGCACGAAGGTTTCCGTTTCCGATCCGGAGCCCCTGGCGATCGCGAACGATAAGCTGAAGCTCTTTGATTATCTGACGAAAAACGGCTTCCCCTGCGCGGGATATCGTTCCGTCAACTCCATAGAAGAGCTGGAACAGGCGGCCCTGGATCTGGGATATGGCCCGAACCGCGTCTGCGTCAAGGCGACCCACGGCAGCGGCAGCCGCGGGTTCCGCATCCTGGAGGCGAACCGGAGCAAGCTGGACGCCTTCCTGCATGACAAGCCGACTTCCGGAATCATCTCCCTGGAGGAGATGAAAGAGATTCTGGCGGAGGCGACATCCTCCGCGGAATCCCAGGCCCCGGCGTTCCCTTCTCTCCTGGTGATGGAATATCTCCCCGGCGCCGAATATACCGTGGATCTCCTGGCCGATAAAGGCCATGTCCTGACTGCCTGCTGCCGCAAAAGCCTGGCCATGGACGGCAGCATCATGCTTTCCAGCCTGGTGACGCAGAATGAACAGGTTCTCTCCCTCTGCACCCGGGTGACGGAAGCCTTGGGCCTGGAAGGCAACATCGGCTTCGATGTCCGCGAGCGGGCGGACGGAACCCCCTTCCTCATGGAGTGCAATCCCCGGGCCACCGCCGGCATTCCGGTGTTCGCCAAGGCCGGGGTGAATCTGCCTTATCTGGCGGTGAAGCGGCTTCTGGGCGAGCCGTTCCAAACCGGGCTTCGGCCCCGGGAAGGCACGATCGTCCGGAAACGCTGGATTGAAATGACGGCGACAGTATAAGCAAAGGAAGATACGGATAATAAGATGAACATCGGATACGAATCGAAATTGCGCGTTCCCGCGTTTGTGGATTATCACCGGACAAAGCTGTATATTGCCCAGGTGATTTTTCTCTTCGGGATTTTTATGAAGCAATTTTACCTCTTTCCGTCAGGGACCTTCCAGGTCGGAGATTTCCTGATGATTACAGGCTGCATCCTGTATGTGGCGATTGTCAAAAAGGGGAAAATTGTTTTCATCAATCAGAACTGGTGGTTTTTGGCTTTCCTCTGCTGTGTGCTGCTGATCAACAGCATCTATTATGTCCTGCTGAAAGATAATGACTTTATTAATTCGACCTTATATTACGCCTTTAATTTTGTCATTATCGTTGTGTTTTCCAGCTTTATGATGGAGGATAACAAAAACACCTTCCTGTGGACGCTGGCTGTTTTCCTCAAGCTTTCCCTGCTGATTCAGGGCGCGCTGTATCTGCTGGGCCTGGGAAACTGGCAGTCCGGCATGCGCTATATCGGAACTTTCCATGATCCGAACCAGTTTGGCGTCTTCATCTTCTTCTCCATGCTGATGATCTACCTCTGCGATCATGTAACTCAGAATCATTTCTGGTTCATCTGGTCCGGAATCGCGACGCTGGTGGTTCTGCCGTCCGCCTCAACGGGAACGCTGCTCGGCCTTCTCACTTTCTGGACGGGTATGTATATTTCGAACTTCCGGCAATTGACAAAACTGTGGAAGATCGCCTATGGTATTGTCCTGGGCATTGCGATTCTGATGTTCCTGGTCTTCGGCCTGGGGGTTGTGGAGCTGCCGTCCTGGATAACGTCCCATTTTATGTATAAACGGATTGAATGGAAGCTGGCGCTGCTGCGGCAGTCCGGCAATCTGGATAATCTGATCGGCGACCGGGTGTGGAACCGGGTTGTGGAATATCCGATATATTTCCTGTATGGCTCAGGGGAAGGCGGCCATCTCCGGTTTGATGCGAATAATTATGAATTGCACAGTTCCATCCTGGGTCCGGCCTTTGCATATGGTTTTATTCCTTTCATTATTCTTGTGGTCTGGGTTTTCAAAACCATCGGTCACTCCCGCTATCTGTTCATCTATGTGGCCATGTTTGTGGAGGCGCTGTTTGTGGTGAATACACGGCAGCCCATGTACTGGATGCTGATGGTGATGTCCATGGTCACGCTGAGGCCGCGCTATGAGGAGCTTGCGGCGGAGAGAAGCCAGGCGAGGGCATCCGCTGTCTTTGTGCTCGGAAACTTCGGAAAATCAGAAGAAACGGAACCGCTGCGAGGGTAGGAGATGGCGACGTTCTTTTCAATTTCCATGCCGGTGCATAATGCGGCGGCCTATCTGGACGAAGCCATTCAGTCTGTGGTCAGTCAGTCCTACGGGGATTATGAGATCATCCTCGTGGATGATCATTCCACGGATGAAAGCCCG
>CADBLV010000058.1 GCA_902795555.1 uncultured Eubacteriales bacterium
GGATCAAAGGTTTGTCCGGTCACCTTTGACAGATACAGAAACAGGACACTACGGATATAGGGCATCACGCCCGATCCGTCGGTCAGCGCGTGATGAATCTCAAAGGCCAGCCGACAGTCTTCATATTTCCAGGCTGCAAGATGGTTGTTGGACGCTTCGGAGTGAAGGCGGATCGGCTCCCAGGTGTTCCGAACTGTCATGGGGAGAGCGTTCGGCACGATGACCGGTTCTTCCCCTCTGTTCACGGCTTTGACATAAAAATACGGAAAGCGCTTCCTCATCTCTTCCACGACGCAACGGAGGACTTCGCCGTCCACAGGATCCCCGAGGGAGAGGATCACCCCAAGGATGTTCTGGTGTTCAGGCACAGAAAAATCCAGAAGCGGTTCATAGAATTCCGGCATGGTTTTCCCTCCATGTAGACGCCGGGGAGACGCGGAACAAAGAGACGGCCCTTCCCGTTCCGTTCAGGAACTGAAGGACTCTCCCTGCCGTTCCGCTTCTCACCAACTATATTTCATCGCCGTCGCCACACAGTTCTGATGCGCCTCGTCAACCTTCCCCGTTCCATGGGTCTTGCTCTTGTAAAAATGAATGCAGAAATGCCCGTCAAAATTGTTGTTCGAAATCGTTCCTGTCCCATGAGGCATCCCGTTCATGGAAGCCGCGTATACATGCCCGTTGTATTTCACCAGGATGGGCCGCCGTTTCCAGCTCCAGTGCCCGAAAATGCTCTTCATCGTCGCCGTGTCGGATTTGGTCAGCGGCTCCGAGTCGCAATGATTCGCCCCGCTCCACCGCTTGCAGGTGAAAACCTTCCCGGTTTTAATGTCCTTCACCTTGAACGTGGCGCCTTTGGGAATCTTGTTCTGTCCCCCGTTAAACCAGTTCAGCCGCTCGGTGGATCCGCTTCCTCTGCTCGAGCTGCCACCCGCGCTGTCGCCGCTTCCGGCCTTCTTCGCGCCGGAACTGTTCAGCTTCTTCAGCGTGGCCGAATTCACCTTCCCGGTTTCCTTCAACCCGTTCCGCTTCTGAAAGTTCTTGACGGCTGTCTTCGTCCCGTTGCCGTAGTCTCCGTCGATGGATCCCGAGTAGTATCCCAGATTTTTCAGTTTTCTCTGAACTTTTTTGACCGCCTCCCCGCTGTCCCCGGGTCCGCAGGTTCCGTCGCTGCTCCCGGAGGATTTGGAGGAAGAAGATTTGGAGGAAGAGGATCCCGAGGATTTGGAATTTGATGAGGATCCCCCGCTCACACTGATGTATTTTTTCGCCACATATCCGGTTTTTCCGTTCGCCGAAATCTGATACCAGCTCCCCTTGGTGCCCTTGATGGTCACCTTATCCCCTTCCCGCAGGTGTCCGACCACGTCGGATTCGGAAGAAGCAGATTTCCGGATGTTCAGCGAACTGGCGGTCACTTTGCCGCTTTGAGCCAGAGCCAGGCTGCAGGGAAGAAGAAATACAAGGAGAACAGCCAGTCCCAACAGGGGCTTCCATTTTCGCACAGGCCATTCATCTCCTTTCCTTCCGGGGGCAATCAACATCCGCCGGATGGTTGCGCGTTGGCGTTCATCCATTCAACGCGGCAAATCGTAATAATCTTCCCGTTTTTATTACGATACAGAGTAATTTTATTACGAATTTATTAAGTTGTCAACGTTCTTCAGAAATTTATTTTCAACTTTTTGGTAACAGAACAGAAAAAGAAGCCGCGCGCAACCGGAGGTTCGGCTGCGAGCGGCTGAAGCATCTGATCCTGATTCTTTTACAAAAACGCCCTGTCGTTTTACTGCGCTGTTATTTCCGCCAGGCCCCTTCTCCCCAGTTCCGCAAGGCGTCGGCAATAATCATCGCTTCGCTTCTGGATATCGTCCTGATAGACCTCCAGCTCCGGCATGGAAACGGCAAAAAAGTCATATCCGACCCGGTCAAACAGATGCTGTTCGCCGAAGAGGATCAGCTGGTGGAACGCTTTCCGGGCCTTTTCCGTTTCGCCGAGCGCATGGAAGGCCAGCCCCTGATAATAAATATAGTCGGAAGGCTGATCATTGTAATATCTGACGGGTTCCGGCACGGAAGAACCCTGAGACGCCCGGATGAAGCAGGTCCGAGCCTCTTCCGCCTCTCCCTTCATGCGGGCCGCCAGACCCATCAGATACCAGGCCCGGTGGTCCGGCACATTGTCCAGCTTGCCTTCTCCCAGATTCGGCGGATAGGAAAGAGTTCGCCGGGCCAGTTCCGCGGCTTTTTCCGGTTCATGATGCGCCAGCGCCTTTTCGGAAAGGGCGAACAGGGCTTTCTTATATTCGTCCGCGATCTTCCCTTCCCCGCCTTCCCAGACATGGAAGGAATAGTGCATCATCAGTTCCAGCGCCTTCTCATGCTGTCCGTCCCGATTGAGCAGGGTGATATAGGCCAGCATCAGAGCCGTGCGATCCGGAATCAGTTCCGGATGGGCTTCCAGAAGAGCCAGTCGATCCCCGACCGGCGCCTCCAGGCGATCCATCAGCTGATCCTGTTCCAGCAGGAAGCGGCTGTTCCCCGGCTCAAGCCGGCAGGCTTCCGCAATTTCCGGGGCTGCCAGGGAGCGGTTCCCATGGTTATAATACGCGATGGACAGATTCCGGTGGGCCGGCGCAAGCTCCGGCATTTCCCGAACGGCGGTCTCCCAATGGCGAATCGCGTCCGCATACTGCTTTTTGTCATACCATAGCTCTCCCAGAGCGTAATGGGCCTTGGGCGCGGCCGGCAGCAGGGCGATCGCGTTTTCCAGAATCGTCCTTTCCTCCGGCCGGTTGGGGAAAACGAAATCCGTCGGAAGGCTTTCCGCTTTCCGGGCCGCTTGGATGGCCTCCTCCCGCCTGTTCATTTTTTCCAGTGCATAGGCCAGTGTCCAGTATTTCATCGGATACTCCGCCGCGCAGCTTTCCAGAACGCTTTCCGCGTCTGCCGGGCAGCCGAAGGAGAGGAATTCCAGCGCCGTATTCAGCGCTTCCTCCGGGCGTCCGCCGGTGGCATTCTGATAGGCGGATTTGTCCTCCGCCCGCCACAGAAGGCTCAGATACAGTGGGTCGATGGCCAGGCTTTCGGCCAGGAACTGCCGCGTTTCAGGCGCGTCCGGCGCCAGGCGGGCCAGCAGGGAGGCTTTCAGAGAGCGGGTTTTCATATTATGCCAGCCCCGGATCAGGCTTTCTTCCGCAAAGCGCAGGCCCTCCCGTTCCTTTCCCTGCCGCGCGGCGATACAGGCCAGATGGAAATAAGCCGGTCCGGCTGTTTCCGCGGACCAGGTGGCTTTGAAGAAGGCGTCAAACGCCTCCGGAAGCCGGTTCGTCCGCTCCAGAGCCAGGCCCAGGTTGAAATACGGCTCTCCGGCATAGGGGTTCGGGTTTCGCCAGGTCTGCTTCCGGATGGCGGCTCGGAAATACGGAATACTCTCCTCCGCTTTTGCGTTTCGCAAAAGCCACAGGCCGTAGGCATTGTTGAGTCTCAGATCGGTGGGATCCCGTTTCAGCCCCTCCAGATAGTAGTCGGACGGCAGGAAGGTGGCATGCCGGTATTGCTCCAGATGCTGTCCCGCCAGATACAGTTCCTCGGTGGAGCGAAGTTCCTCCGGGCACTTCAGCGCCTCAGCCGGCTCCGGAATCGGGCGGTTTTCGCGGACATACTCCGTGTAGGCGCAAAGGATCCGGCCCTCACGATCAGCTACCTTGACCGTATAGTCATGCAGTCCCTTCACAATCTCCGTGAAAGCTTCCCGCGGGGAAAGATCAACCGATCGGTCCAGAACCGTCTCTCCTCCGGATGTGACAAGGATGCGGGCTTCGGGGAATTCCCCGGAAGCATACACCTTGACGCGGGCCTTCGCCGCTCTCCGGGCCAGGGCTTCGTTCGCCTCTTTTCCGAAGGCGAAGGGATCCGGCTCCAGCGTCCGGTCTTCCGCGTCGAGGAACTCAACGCCCAGGATCACATCCTTCGTGGCGTTGCTCACCCGACCTACGGTCTTATACGGCATGAAATATTGAACGAAACGCTTCTCCTCCTGCGGCTTCAGCCAGGTGAAATCCGGTTGGTTATCGCAGTACATGCCGGTCATAAGCTCGATATAAGGCCCGTCCTCGTCGGTCAGGTTCCGATCCCAGGTTTTCCCGAAATCCCCGCATCCCCAGGTCCATTGCTTCTTGCCCGGGCTCACATGGTGATCCGCCACATGCAAAAGCCCCGCCTGACGGCTCTCGTCATAGTTTCCCACGAAGTCAAAATCTGAATGGGCGGCCATATACGAGGTTGGCACCCGGATATTCTTATATCGGGAAATGTCCACGCCGGCGGAATAATCCGCCTTGTAATATTCTCCCGTCGCGATCGGGAAGGTGGACACGGCGCGTTTTCCGTGATCCATCACAGCGTTCACGTCCGGCGGAAAAACGGAGAACGTATGGTCGTTGACCGACACCGCCGGGTTGGCCCACCACAGGAACGTCTGGGGATAATCGGTGGGATTATACAGCTGCCCGCTGATTTCGAGATACGCCTTGTCCGGATACAGCGTGATGATCAGGTTTCCTTTGGTGCCGTTGATCCGGTCGGTTTCCCACAGACCGGCCGAGACGGAGCCGTCCGGATTCTCCCGCAGAATGCAGTCCACCGGCATAAAGGTACTGGGCCGATGATGCTGAGGCCAGTTGAACTCAATCCCTCCGGAGATCCAGGGCCCGGCCAGCCCGACCAGCGCCGGCTTGATCACGCGATTGTAATACACGAAATCATACCCGTTGGTTTTGTCCAACGCCCGTTGAATCCGACCGCCCAGTTCCGGCAGCACCATCACATACAGGTAGTCGTTTTCCAGAATCACCGCCTGATAATCCACATCCGTCTTCGTGTCGCTGATTTTCTCGCAGATCGGCACCGGATACACCTTGCCGGTGGATCCCTGATAGGCTCTTTTCTCGATGAAAACCGGATTTTTCTCCAGCTCCCCGATCGGATAGGTGGGAATGGTTACCGTCTCCCGGTAAACCCGTGCTCTGTGTTCGCTCATATGCTTTCTCCTCCTCTTTGCCCGCTCACGAAAGCGGAATGTCATAGACCGGTTGAATCCGGACGGATTTCAGTTCCGCGCTGGCGGATAAAACCTCTTCTTTTCGGGCCGCCATGGCTGATTCAACATTGACGCGAGCCCCCTCGCGGATTGGTGTAATCTTCAGAACCAGCGGGGACCGCAGCTGATCCCGGTGCTCCATGAGCCCGATTTCCCAGATATCCCCATTGCAGAAATGGTCATGGATCATCACATCCTGCAGGAACAGCATCCCGATATCTCCCCGGTAATCAATCTGCAGCCGGGCATCCGTCAGGCCTTCCGGAATCCCGTCCGGCAGGACAATGCGCCATCGGTAAGGCGCGGAGGAAGCCACTTCCGTCCGGATCGTCACAGCCGGAACCTGAATCCGCCGTTTCCCCAGCACGCCTGTGTTTTCGAGTCGTTCGCCGACGCCGGCCAGGCGATCCGCGGGATAGCTGTACAGCGTCAGATCCGGCCGCGTACTTTCCGCCTTCAGTCCCCCCTTTTCATCTTCCAGCAAAGCGGCATCCGTGAAAATCAGGCTGCCGTCCCGCAGCAGAAAGAGCTGATTGGCCATCTCTCTGGAAATTACCAGAACGTCCGCTTCCTTCCCTTCCTTCCGAACCGTGAAAAAATCCCCGTTTCCTTCGGTTTCTGCGTCTTCTTCAAATCGGAAAGCGGGATCCATGCCGTCGGGAATCAGGAATACATAGGTGGCCCGATCCCGA
>CADBLV010000059.1 GCA_902795555.1 uncultured Eubacteriales bacterium
GCGGAACGGCAGGGACAGCCCTTCAGTTCCTGATCGGAACAGGAAGAGCCGTCCCTTTGTTCCGCTCCCGCCGTTTCAGTCCGGAACCAAAGGGGTCGGCCGTGCAAAATAATCGGCCGATGTCATCGAATGTCATAGAATGTCACTCGATGTCATGCTTTGTCACTCTTGTGTCATGCGGGGGATCTGTGATAAGATAACGTTGGCAGAATGGACAATGCAAAGACCATGGGCGCGACTGCGTCCTGTGCTCCCGTCTCCGGGAAACCGATGCGGGATATGCTGAATTTGAAAAGTTGTTACGTCCATGAACGTCGATGCACCTCAAATAACTCTCATGCAACGTTGAAAAACATGGGTGGTTATGATATCATTACACTGCTGAAAATGGATCGAGAGCTCCGGGAGATGTTTTCCGGGGCTTTTGATTTGGGGTTACCGCACACAGGGACAGACCTCATGGGCTCTGTACAGCAGGCATGAAAACGGAGGAATGAATGGGAAAGATTGACGCTTACACAGAATGAATTTTTCCCCTCAAAATTTTTGCCCTCGTCGGGTTTTCAGGAAAATCAACGAGTTACGGGGCGCCCGGCTTGATTTGGGCACTCCGATTTTTCCCCTCAATTTTTGCCCTAAAGGATGCGTACATGTCGTTCACAGAGAAAAAAGCGGATCCGAAATTCGGAGCAGGGCAGTTTCACACGAATTTGGTTCCACACGATCAGCGGAATCGCCGGGAAGCCTTGATTTATCTATGTTTTACGGGATTCGTCGGTTTCACACGACGCAGACGGGGGAAAAACAACGAATTCGGGAAGCGGTGAAAAATAAGCCTTTGGGGGCTGCTCCGGTTCCACACGATTCGTGTGGAACCAGGCGCGGTTTCACACGAAAACGAAGTTCCAACTAATGATTGGCAGAAGAGATGAAGGGAAAATGTTTCGGCAATCCCCTGTCACCCGATCAGTTCCGCGGGAACGGCGGCAAGGGCCCGGGCCAGGTCTTCGATCTCTGTGGGCGAGGTGAGCCCGCGGATTATCGTCACCCTGGAGCCGGAACTGGAAAAGAATGTGCTGACAAGCATTCAAATGCAGGTTTCTATGCCCCGGATGCTGCAGGGAAATCTTCACCAGTATATTCTGGACATGAACGGCTTCGGCAGGGGGGCGGAGAAGCAGGTGGAATCCCTGCGGGCCTTCCGCTCCGTGGCCAGCCGGGAAGGCGGATACAGCTGCATGATCGGCCGGAAAAAGTTCGCGGAATTCTATTACCGGGTGCTGCCCATGCTGCGGGACGCGGAGGAGATCACCCTGGTGGATCATGTGGGTTCTCTGATCGAGAGCGCTTTGCCCCCGGAGGCGGAATTTACCTTCTATCTGGATCTCCATGGACGGATCCTCAGCTGCCGCACCACGGCGGGATATGAAGGGAAAACGGTGACCCTGGGCTTTGAGGCACAGGATCCATCCATCGCCAGTCGGGACCGGGACCAGGAAAACCGGGTGATGGGCATCGTGCGATCCTTCTTCCCAGGGGTGAGCCCGGAGCAGGAAGCCATGACGGTTCACGCGGACGGAGAGAACCTCATGCGAGTGATGTCGGAGGGCGTGAATGCCCTGTCCGCTTTCGGCGAGGTTCGGGGGAGCGACGCCTTCCACCGGGTGCGGGTGATCCCCGCGCCATCTCCGAAGATTACCGTTCGGATGGACAGCGGGCTGCTGGATCTGTCCATTGAGACCAAAGACATTCCGAGCGGGGAACTGCTGGAGCTGCTGGCCAGCTATCGGATGAAAAAACGCTGGTATCGGCTGAAAAACGGGGATTATGTGGATCTGCAGAACGCAACCGCTCTGGACGAATTGCAGGAAACAGCCCAGGCCATGGACGTCTCCATGGAGGAACTGGTTAGCCACGGCGTGCGGCTGCCGAAATACCGTTCGCTGTATATCGACCGATTGCTGGAGGATCATGAGGAGCTCGCTGCCTCCCGGGATCGGACCTTTAAAGCGCTGATTCGCTCCTTCCAGACAATCCGGGATTCGGACTTCGAGGTGCCGGGAAACCTGATTTCTCTGAAGGCGGGAGGAACCGGCCTGAACCTGACCGGCGCGGATGTTGTGATCCATTATGATCCCTGGTGGAATTTGGCCGTTCAGAACCAGGCTACCGACCGGGCCCACCGAATCGGCCAGACCCGACAGGTGACCGTCGTGAAACTGATCGCTGCCGGCACCATTGAGGAAAAGATTCTGGATTTGCAGGAAGCCAAGCGAGAGCTGGCGGAGATGATCATCTCCGGCGAATCCACGTCCCTCATGTCGCTTTCCCGCGAAGAACTGCTGGCTTTGCTGGATTAAGCGGAGAAGGGGAGCTGCGGCGAAAGCGAATCGCTATACCAGAGAGTCAGCCGATGCAGAGGACGGGCCATTTGTCTGGCATAGATTTATTTCGTTAAGAATGAATGTTGCAGGGCAGGGTGTTTGCGGTTTTGATTTGTCAAATAGGGGAAAAAGTCCTATTTTTGTTTGACCGGACAAAAATAACGCTGTTCCGGGACGGGGCAGAACACACAGAGCGCCGCATGCCGGACCCCGGTTACACTCAATTTTGGTTACACTCATGATACCCGATCGCCCGGAAGCGTTGAAAATAAAGGGTTTGCGGGGAGATCATGGTTACACTCAAATTTGTATGCACTAAAACGTACATTTCGGAAGCGTTGATTTACAAGGCTTCCCGGGCAGGTTCGGTTACACTCAAAGTGAGTGTAACCAGGGGTGGTTACACTCAGTGCGCCCGGTA
>CADBLV010000060.1 GCA_902795555.1 uncultured Eubacteriales bacterium
CCCTAAAGGATGTGAATCTGTCGTTCACAGAGCAATCCGCAGACCGGAAAAGGACGGTTTCACACGAATTTAGTTTCACACGATCAGCAGAATCGCCGGGAAGCCTTGATTTATCTGCGGTTTGCTGGATTCAGCGGTTCCACACGACGCAGAGAGGGAGAAAAGGGGAAATTCGGGAAGCGTTGGAAAACAAGGCTTTGAGGGCTGCTTAGGTTCCACACGATTCGTGTGGAACCAGGAGCGGTTTCACACGAAACCGGGATTTCATGCCCTGCCGGCGCAGACGTGGTTTCGATCTCTGGGGTGAAGCAGATGTCCGGATAAGGCTTTGCGTTCGACGCAAACAGGGGCATCATTACAACAGCTCTGCCATGGCTTTTTTCAGCTTGGCGATCTGACTTTCCAGTTTGGTGATCTGACCTTCCAGCCTGACGATTTTTTCCTTCAGGAGGGCGTTTTCAACGGCCAGGGAATCGGAGGTCGCGCTTGTCTCGTCCGCGGCGGACTTTTCCGCTTCCGCAACGGGTGATTCGGTCTCTTCTTTTCCTTCGGAAAGGATCATCTTCGTCTTTCGCCGGACGGGCGCTTTCTTTTCGGAGGCGGGTTCTCCTGCCGCCTCGGCAGCCCGACGCTTCATCTGGGCCACCATCTGCCAGGTGATGCCATAGGCTTCTGCCGTCTGTCTGACACCGTCCCGAAGGGCTCTGGCGAGGATTTCGGCGCGCTGTTCCGCTGTGAAGACAGGCTTGTCTGATTTGTTCATTACAGCTTTCTCCTTCGTTACTTTTTCTGACGGATCTTCCGGCTTTTCGTTTTCAGACACAGCAGGGAGCTCTCCCGAATTATCATCCGGCTTTGCGATTTGCACGGGGAGCCAGTAATCCCTGGTGATGCCAAAGAGCTTTGCCCGGATCAGGACGGCGCCGGCACGCTGATCGACACGGGAAACAGGGAGCTCCTTCAGGGGGCCATCGACGATTTGCCCGGTTTCGGCATCCAGAACGGAGGGCTTTCTGTCGCTGATTGCTTCGATCATTTTCCATTCGTTGGCGGAAACAGCTTCCGAACCGCCGATCCGGGTCATCATAAAAATGTATCCGGGGACGACGAGCAAATGCCTGCCATTGGTGGACATGGCGGCGGAGACATAGGAGGGGACAAAGGCGGAAGGAAAATGACGAACCCTGATTCTTTCCTTCCCGGGCTCAACACGCACACAATACATATCTTTCATACTCCATGATGTAATTTCAAAAATCCACAGAGGGATATTGATCAATTCGACACATATGGAGAAGAATCCTTCCCGGTGCGGAGACTTTCCCGGGAAATCAGGAAAGATTCTTCGAGGCGGCCGAAAAGAAACGCCAATCCGAAGCGATTTGGGAAAAACCGGCTTCTTTCACCGGCCGGCGCAGCGCGAAGAGAAGCCGGCACAGCGCGAAGAGGCGCGGATGCAGCGCGAAGAGAAGCCGGCGCAGCGCGAAGAGAATCTCAGCTGCCGGTTGTCCGATAGACATCCAGAATATCGGCCTTGTTGCGCAGGGCAGCGATGACGTGATCCATTTCCTCCCGGCTGTGAACCTCCAGAGTCAGGCGAAGGGTCGAAATCCGGGTTCGATCGTCGGTTTGAATATTCGCGGCCTTGATGGAGACATTGTGCTGGCCGATGATGGTGGCGATTTCGCCGAGCATATTCACCCTATCATAGGCCAGAATGGTGATGCTGCCATAGAAGGTGCTTTCATCGGTGACAGCGGCCCATTCCACGGGGATGCGGCGCTCCGTTTCCGTGGAGGCGGCATTGACACATTCGGCTTTATGAATGGTGACACCCCGGCCCCGGGTGATATATCCGACGATCTCATCGCCCGGAACGGGGCTGCAGCATTTGGCAAAGCGCACCGGGATATCAAGATCCTCGCTGCCTGTGAGCACCACGCCGTGATGCGCCCGGCGGGCGCGGAGCTGATCCTCCTGGGAGAGCTGCGTGGGCACCTGAACGGGGGCGGGGGCTTCGCGGGATTTCTGCTCCTCGATCAGGCGGGAAACCACATAGGTGGCCGCCATACCGCCGTATCCCACGGAACCGAAGATGTCGTCCATTTCCGTGAAGCCATATTTTTTTATCAGCGGCTCCATGAATTCCGGCTTGACAATATCGCTCATGCGGACGCCGCGATGGGCACATTCCCGCTCGATGATGTTTTTCCCCAGCTCGATATTCTCTTCCTTCAGGGCCTTTTTCAGGAACTGGCGAATTTTGGCTTTGGCCTGAGGTGTTTTACAGATGCGGAGCCAGTCGGTTCCGGGGCCTTTGGAGGAAGCGGAGGTCAGGATTTCCACCCGATCGCCGGTTTCCAGAGTGGTATCCAGGGGGACAATTTTTCCGTTGATTTTCGCGCCGACACACTGATTGCCCACGGCGGAATGAATCCGATAAGCAAAATCCAGGGGCGTCGCGCCTTTGGGCATGGAAATGACATCGCCCTTCGGCGTGAAGAGGAAGACTTCCTCCGAAAACAGATCGGTTTTCAGCGTGTCGAGGAATTCCTGACTGTCCCGGGTTTCCGTTTGCCAATCCAGCATCTGACGGACCCAATACAGCTTATGATCCAGATTATCCTCCCTGGCGGCGCCTTCCTTATAACGCCAATGGGCAGCAATGCCGTATTCCGCCACCCGGTGCATCTCCCAGGTTCGGATTTGCACTTCGAAGGGGAAGGGAATTTTGCGGCCGCCAACGACGGTTGTGTGGAGGCTTTGATACATATTCGCCTTGGGGACGCTGATGTAATCTTTAAAACGGCCGGGCACCTGATTCCAGAGGGTATGCACGATGCCGAGAACCGTATAACAGTCCGGCACGGTGTCCACGATGACGCGGATGGCGATCAGATCGTAAATCTGATCGAACGATTTCTGCTGGAGGATCATCTTGCGATAGATCGAATAGAAATGCTTGCTGCGGCCGTCGATATCGAAATGGATGCCCTGCTGATCCAGACGCTCGCTGAGCTCATTGATCACCAGGCGGATGCTTTCCTCCCGCTCCGCCCGTTTCATGCCTACCAGATGGACAATACGGTTATATCCATCGGGATCGATATATTTCAGGGAAAGGTCTTCCAGCTCCTGCTTCAGGGCATATACGCCGAGACGATGGGCCAGGGGGGCGTAGATATCCAGGGTTTCCCGGGCAATGGCGACCCGCCGGTTTTCCGGCTGGAAACGGAGTGTTCGCATATTATGAAGACGATCTGCCAGCTTGATGAGCACCACCCGGATATCACGGCTCATGGCCAGAATCATCTTGCGCAGGGATTCGGCCTGCGCTTCCTCCCGATTGGCAAAATCCAGCTTGTTCAGCTTTGTGACCCCGTCCACCAGATCGGCCACTTCCTGACCGAATTCCCGGCGGATGACATCCAGCGTGATATCGGCACAGTCTTCGACCGTATCATGAAGAAGGCCGGCGGCGATGGTGGGGGGATCGATCATCAGTTCGGTGAGAATGCTGGCCACCAGGCAGGGATGGATGAAATAGGGTTCGCCGGATTTGCGCACCTGTCCCGCATGGGCTTTTTCAGCAAACTTCCAGGCCTTTTCGACCAGCAGATATCCATCGCCGGGATGGTATTTCTGGATGCGGTTCAGCATCTGATCCAGCGGCATTGCCTCATAGGACGTGAAAGCCATGGGTTCATCCTCCTTTCGCCAGGGATAGGTATATTTGTTCGGCGCCGGACGGAGCTTTTCCTGCCTGAAGAAACAGTCGACGGGCGCAATTCGGGGATTTGAAAGGGATGTCAGGTATCCAGGGGGATGCCGAGGGTCTCCCGCAGATAGCGAACGAGGGGACTGTCGATCATGCGGCAGCGAACCGGCGGCAGCAGGGCCACGGAAAAGGGGGCGGGGGACCAGGAGATGAGCCCCGTGTCCCGGAAGGCCGTGAGAGCTGTGGTGATTTGCGCCTCGGAGAAGCCTGCGGTCTCGGACAGAGAACGCAGGGAAGAGAAGGAACGGCGGCGGAGGAGCCGATAGATTTCCCGCAGCTCCTCATCGGAGAGAATCCGGCTTTGCAATTCTTCCATCCAGTCCTCCCTGCTTTCGGCCTCCAGCAGGGCTGGGAACGGGCAGGCCGCGCGGAGGGCTTCCGCCTGGGCCTCCAGATTCACCTGACCGCCGAAACTGTTCAGCGTGGGACGATAAATGACATCCATTTGCCTGGGGGCGTTCTCCGCTTCGCTCCCCATACCGAAGGCGATGCCGTCCACCACCAGACCACCCGGCTCCAGGAGCCGGAATTTCAGATGGGCGCCCTCCCTGCCGACTCTTTTCAGGCTTTGAGGGATCGCGCCGGACAGGAGAAAGGCAGGGACCGGGTTTTCACAGCCGGTGGGCTCCAGGGTTTCCAGACGTGCCAGATGCTCCGGGGTCCATTCATGGAAGGGAAGGGCCAGATCGTATTCCTTAAAAGGAACAAACACCCGCTCCGGCACCTGCTCCCTGAGCAGGCGATTGATGCGCTCCTGAAAGGCAGGAAGGTTCTCCATGGCAATGCTCAGGCCGGCGGCCTGCTCGTGGCCGCCGTAACGAAGCAGCAGATCGTCACATCGGCAGAGGAGCTTATACAGATGAACGCCGGGGATGGAGCGGCAGCTTCCAACGGCGGAGCCATCCGGCCTTTCAGCCAGGATGACGGTCGGGAGATGTGCGCTTTGCGCGATTCTGCCCGCGGCCAGGCCGATCAGCCCCGGGTTCCAGCCTTCTCCGCAGGCGATGAGGCAGCGACGGTCCTTCCGGAGGGGATCCGCTTCGATGCGGGCAAGGGCTTCCCGATGGATGACGGCTTCTGCCTCCTGACGCTGTCGGTTATTCTCTTCGATCAGACGGGCCAGCACCCGGGCCTCCGTCTCATCCCGTGTGGTGAGCAGGCGCAGGGCCGGCATGGCTTCCGCCATGCGTCCGGCGGCATTGATGCGGGGCCCGAGACGGAAGGCGAGATCGTCACTGCGGGGCGTTTCCCGGATTCCGGCCAGCTCCATCAGGGCTCTGAGCCCCGGCCGACGGGTTTGCGCGACCGCACGAAGCCCCTGGCTGACGATAATGCGATTTTCACCCTGCAGGGGGACGATGTCCGCGACGGTGGCGAGGGCGGCCAGATCCAGCCGCTTCTGAATGCCTTCCATCCCCTGGACGGCCTGGGCGATTTTCAGCGCGACGCCGGCGCCGCAGAGCCGGGGATACGGATAGGAACCGAGGAGCGGATTCATGAGGACATCCGCCGGGGGAAGCGTTTCAGGGGGTTCATGATGATCCGTGATGATGACGGTGAGCCCCAGGGATTTGGCCAGGGCTACTTCTTCTACATTGGAGATGCCGCAGTCCACGGTGATCAGCAGGCGGAAGAACGGTGCTTTTTCCCGGATGCGATCCGCATTCAGACCATATCCGTCTCCGTGCCGGCTGGGGAGATAAACATCGGCGACGGCGCCTTCCTCCAGGAGCGTTTCCAGGAGGATGGAAGCGGCACAGACGCCGTCGGCGTCATAATCCCCCCAGACGAGAATGGGATCCTTCCGCCGGATCGCTTCCTTCAGGAGGGTGACGGTTTTTTCCATGCCGTCCAGCAGGAAAGGATCATGCAGGCCGTCCAGGGACGGATGGAGAAAGACTTCGGCTTCCTGCGGGCCGGAAATTCCACGCGCCCGAAGCAGGGCGGAAAACCAGGCGGGATGGGCGCCGATTGGTTCCGGGATGGCATTTTTTCGCTGGACAAACCGCATACGATCGCTCCTTGGGAAGCATTTTTGGTTCGCGAACAGAACGACAGATGTGAACCTTCTGTTCACAGAGACATATTTTGCCCACGAGCGCGAAGCGGAGTGGCAGCAAAATAGTCATCCGGCACGAAATGGCAGACGTGATCTGGCGATCACAGAGGAGGAAAAAGAAAAGCGTTAAGCGTTTCCGATTCAGCGATAAAGAGGGGCAATGCCTTGCAGCAAAGCCCCTCTTTTCATTCAAGGATCATGATCAGGCCTTTTTCTTTGCGCGCCGCTTCTCTTCCAGGAACGCCCAGACATAACCGTTGATCATGTTGGCGCTGTAAACACCGGAGAGGATACCGACGATGATCGGCAGGGCGAATTCGCGGATCGAG
>CADBLV010000061.1 GCA_902795555.1 uncultured Eubacteriales bacterium
ACGCCCGCAAAGCCATTCATAACCGGCGCAACAGACGCCTGCAAAGCCATATACAGACGGTCCAAACGCAAACGGGAAGAAAGGAAAACCCCATGAACATTTCCAAGCGCGATGCGCTCACCTGGTTTCGCTTCTTTGCCTCCCTCCCGGAGGGAGAGGCCCTCGGCCCCCGTCAGACAGAGCTGGCCTCTGCCGTTTTCAGCCAGCTGGAGCTGGCTGCGGAAGCCCGTTTCCAGCGCCTGCGATCGCAGATCCCGGGCCTGAAAGCCGTGGATGCCGTCTCCGGCAATCCCGTGCCCGCCTCTTCCTCCCTCCCCTGCCGCACGCTGTTTGTGGGCCCGGAGGATCGGTTTCCCCTGGGGTGCCGAAGCTGCCTGACGGGCACAGGCCTGTCCGCCGTTCGCAAAACCAATCGCTGCGATGCGGCCTGCCCTTTCTGTTATGATTTCGGCTGCCTCGACCGGATCCCTCCCGTGGGGGAAGGTCTGTGGGAAATCGGCGGCTCCCGTTATCGCCCGGAGGATCTGCCCCTGCTCTTTGCCCTCTGCAAAAAGCCCACCGGAATCTCCTATGTCTATCTGGAACCTTTCATGGAAATTGAGAAATATTACGAGGTCATCCGGCTATTCCACGCCCAGGGCATTCATCAGCATCTTTACACCAACGGGATCCACGCGGACGAACGCAGCCTCGCGGCCCTGGGGGAAGCCGGACTGGATGAAATCCGCTTTAATCTCGGCGCTTCCCACACCTCCGACCGGGTGATCCGGCTGATGGCGCAGGCGAAGCGGTTCATTCCCCAGGTTGGTATTGAAACACCCATGACCCGTGAATTCTTCTCGGAGTTTCAGCAGAAAAAAGAGCTGATCCTCTCCTCCGGGATTGATTTCATCAACTGTGCCGAACTGCATCTGAACGAAAACAATCTCCCTAATTACTGGGGAGAATCCCTGTATTTCTTCCGCATGGGCTATCTGAGCCCGATCTTCAGCCGGGAGCTGACCCTTCGTCTGATGAAGCAGGCCGCGGAGGAAGCCTGGCCCCTGGTTGTGCATGATTGCTCCAATCACACCAAATTTGCCCGTGATCTCCATCAGCAGGCCGTGGAAGGCGGATGGTTCGGCCGAAGCAATTACGGATGCGAGTTTTCCGCCATTCCCTATGAAGCTTTCCTTCCCGCGCTGGAGGACCCGGAGGTGGTTTTCCCCGTGGAAGAAGAACTCCCCGCCGGATACCGGCCGGGAGACATCGTGCTGTAAGGCCCGCGTGATGCGGAATCGATCATCAGGCCCTTTTTTACGTCAGAATGATCAAAGGCCTTCCGGTGCTGAACCGTGAATGCCTTTGTTTTATACGATTCTGATTTTTTTGTCCTTCAGTTTTCCTTCCCGTCCCAAAGCCACAAGACGTTCATATCGCTCGGTTGCCTTTTCCAGCACCTTCGTCCAGGGCACGGGAATGGTATCCCTGGCTCGTTCGCCTACACACTTTACCTTTTCCGGATCGTCCAGAATCTGTTCGATCACCCGGGCCAGATCCTCCGCCGTGTTTTCGCACAGGAATCCGTTCACGCCGTCTTCGATGATTTCCGCGGCTGTGCTGCCCCGCACCAGCACGGAAGGCGTCCCCATCACCGCCGCCTCCCGCACCACCATGGGAGCCGCGTCATACAGCGAGGGGAACGCGAACACCGTCGCCCGGGCATAGAGGCCGTCCAGCAGGGAATTGTCCGTAATATGTCCGATCGTCTCTGCCCGATCCTGCAGATTCAGATCATGAATTTTCTGCTGAATCGGCCCCAGATCCAATCCCTGCCCTGCCATCAGCAGGCGGAAGCGGCGCCCGTGTTTTTTTAATTCCGCGCACCCTTCCAGGACGGTCAGAATATTCTTTTTCCAGTCCATCTGCCCCGCGAACAGAATCAGGGGATCCTCTCCCAGCTGCCATCGGCGGGTTACTTCCGCCACGTCGCCGGGGGAAACGTCCCGGATGGTTGCCCCATTGGGCATGACCTGGACCTCGCCTTCGTATCCGTAGCCGCGCAGCACCTCTGCCGTGTTCTTTCCCACAGCCCATACCTCATCGCAGCGGTTGTAATAATTCACCACGATTTTGACCCCCATCCGGGCCAGGGATTCGGAATGGGTGGCCTTCAGAAAATCATCATAATATTTGGAATGAAAAGTCCCCACCAGGGGCAGCTTCCGCAGCGCCGCCAGCCGCAGAGCCTCGGAGCCCGCTGTGAAAGGGCTGTGGGCGTGCACCACGTCCAGCTCAATCATCCGCATCCGCTTCCGGTAATGAGGATCCAGAACAGGCTCCCCGATTTTATACTGCTTCAGCCCGGGCAGCGATTTGGCGTTAAATTCCACCAGCTCATAGGGAAATCCGCCCCGAAAGCCTGTGTCGTACATCGGCGCGACCACAGCCACCTGGTGCCCCAGGTGGCAGAGCGTTTCCGCGTAGGCCTGCACCACCCGTCCCACACCATCCACAATCGGCAGAAACGTATCCGTGAACTGTCCGATTCTCAGCATGTCCTTTCCCTCCGAGCGTTTTTCCGGCGCCTTCCGTTTTCCAGTATACCATATCTTGCCGCCTCTGTCATCCGAATCTTTCGTTCCCTTTTTCAACTCCCGAGTCTTTCATTTCTCAAATCCCGAGTCTTTCCGCATCTTTCGAATCTTTCGTTCACTTCCCCGAATCCGAATCTTTCCGCATTTTTAGCATCTTTCGTTCTTCTTCCGAATCCGAATCTTTCGTTCCCTTTTCCAAATCAGTTCTATTTTCAGTCAATCTGTGATACAATAGCATGTATTCCCTCGGCAGACCGTTTCGGGAGTCGCTATTCTGCGTCCCACGGCAGACCGTTTCGGGAGTCG
>CADBLV010000062.1 GCA_902795555.1 uncultured Eubacteriales bacterium
CGCAGCCTTTTTCTGACGGTTCTCTCTGAAACCTATCTCGGCATTAACGGCCTGTTTACCAGCGTCCTGCAGATGCTGAGCCTGGCGGAGTTGGGAATTTCCACCGCGATCGTTTATCGGTTCTATGAGCCGATCAATCGGGATGATGTTCACTATGTCGGCATGCTGATGAATTTTTTCCGTCGGGTCTATCTGATGATCGCCGGGGCCATTCTGGCCATGGGTCTGGCCATTATGCCCTTTATCCATCTGCTGATCCGCAATGCCGCCGAAGTACCCGCAGATGTCAATTTATATGTGGTGTATCTTCTCTTTTTGATGAACACATTGTCCAGCTATCTGTTCACCTATAAGCTGACCCTGCTGACAGCGGATCAGCGAAACTACTGGTTTTCCCTGGCGGATCTGACAGCCACCCTGGTGCGCTATGCTTCCCAGATTGCGGTGTTGCTGCTCACCCGAAACTTCACCTGGACGCTGGTAGTGGGAATCGTCTCCGCCCTGCTGGTGAATTATGGCTTTTCCCTCTGGGTAACCAGTCAGTATCGCTCCGTCTTCTGTGTCAGGGAAATGCTTCCCCGGGAGGAGCGCAGTCGTATCTATCAGGATACCCGCGCCGTGATGTATCATAAGGTCGGCACCACAGTACTCCTCTCCACAGACAACGCCGTACTGACCCGGATGGTTTCACTGGCTGCTACGGGAATTTATTCCAATTACAGTATGATCCTGGTATACGCCCAGGGGCTGATCAGCCAGCTTTTAGGTAATTTCACCCCCAGCGTAGGCAACGCCCGACAGAACATGACCGCGGATGCGTATCATGCCCTGTTTCGTAAAATCACCTTCATGGGCCTGTGGGTAGCCTCGGTAGTAACCGTCTGCTGTTATACTGCCCTGGATGATCTGATCACCGTCTGGCTGGGGTCCCGGTTTGTCTTCGACGGCTTTGTCACCCCGGTGCTTTGCCTTCAGCTGTATCTCTCCGTTTCCCGATCCACCAACGGCGCTTTTATCAACGCCGACGGCCTGTTTGTGAAGGATAAAATTCGTCCGTTGATCGAAGCAAGCCTGAATCTGGGCCTTTCTATCGTTCTGACAAAGTGGCTGGGCATCGTCGGGGTTTTCCTGGGAACGATCCTTTCCACGGGGTTGACGGTGCTCTGGCGGGAGCCTCTGATCATCTATCGGTATTCCCTGGGTCGGAAAGTTCGGGAATACTGGCTGCTTTACGGTGCTTTCACGGCACCGACTCTGTTGCTTTGTCTTGCCGTTGGATGGATCAAAAGGCAGACCGGATGGATCCCGTCGTGGTTCGGATTGTTCGCGGAAACCCTGTGTCTCCTTCTGGTCACCAATCTGCTTCTCATTCTGATGTTTCGACGAAAAGAAGAATTTCAGCATCTGAAGCAGCTGTTTGATCGCATTGTCGGAAAAATCTGCGGAAAAATCAGTCAATGAACTTTTTCTGTTCAAATCTGCGGCTTTGTGATATGCTTATGATTGGTGTTTTGTGAAGCGTTCGATGACACTTCTCAAAACGCCCGAAAGAACCGAAACGGAAAGGTAAACGAGGTTTCATGAGAAGTATTACGGTGGTTCTCCTGGCATATCAGGAAGCAGATAACCTGCGGATGCTGCTGCCGAGGATTCATGAAGCGATGGCAGAAACCGGCGCTGAGTATGAAATACTGGTGGTGGATACGAAAACGCCTCTGGACGATACCCCCCAGGTCTGTCAGGATCTCGGCGCCCGCTATGTCAATCAATCAGGGAAGGGCTTTGCCGACGCTTTCCGCACAGCCATCGCCAACGCGGAGAAAGAGCTTTTCCTGATTATGGACAGCGACGGATCCCACAATCCCGCGTATATTCCCGCCATTTGCCGGAAATACGAGGAAGAGGGCTGCGATGTGGTCATCGGCTCCCGCTACGTCAAAGGGGGAAAGACCTTTGATAAAAAAAGCTCAGTTCTGATGTCGAAGATTCTCAACGGGGTTTTTCGCCTGGCACTGGGCATTCGCGCAAAGGATATTTCCACCGATTTCCGGCTGTACGAAACCGCGGCCCTGAAGGCGGTCACACTGAAAAATGAAAATTATGACGTGCTTCAGGAAGTGCTCCTGAAGCTGCGGCTCAACAAGCGGGATCTGAAAATCGGCGAGGTGCCCATCACTTTTGAACAGCGGAAGTTTGGAGAATCCAAGCGACGCCTGATTCCCTTCATCATGGATTATATCCGAAGCCTTTTCAGGCTGACCGCCATGAGAATCCGGAACAAAGCATAACACCCATTGCGCAGGAGGAGGAAATCGCTTATGAAAGTTGCTGCCTTGATTATGGCCGGCGGACGGGGTGAGCGTTTCTGGCCGAAGAGCCGGAAAAGTATTCCGAAACAGTTCCTGAATCTGACGGATTCAAACCGAACCATGATTCAAAGCACCATGGATCGCATCCTGCCGGTGGTCGCGCCTGAGGACATTTTCATCGCCACCAACAAGGATTATCGGGATCTGGTGCGTACCCAGCTTCCGGAGATTCCGGAGGAAAACATTCTCTGTGAGCCCATGGCTCGAAACACCGCGCCTTGCATCGGCTGGGGTGCGGTAACCATGCGGAAAAGGTACGGAGACGCCGTCATGCTGGTGCTTCCTTCGGATCATATCATCCTCCAGCCCCAGCTGTATCGCTCCGTCCTCCGCAACGCAATCGCGGTTGCGGAGCAGACAGATGCTCTGGTCACCCTGGGGATCCCACCTTCCGCCCCGGATACCGGATATGGCTATATCCAGTATGACACGGATTCCCAGTCTCCCCATCTCAGCGCCTTCCGGGTGAAGCGCTTTGTAGAAAAGCCCGATCTGGAAACCGCCCGGCGCTATCTGGCCAGCGGGGAATACCTCTGGAACAGCGGGATGTTTATCTGGAAGGTTTCCGCAATTCTCCGGGAAATGAAGGAACATCTGCCGGAAAACGACGCCATCCTTTCTGAAATTGAGCAGGCAACCGGAACCCCTGAAGCCAGAGACGTCCTGGAATCCTGTTTCCCCCGTCTCCGTTCCATTTCCATCGATTACGGTATTATGGAACGAACGCCGAATGTATATGTGCTTCCTGCCTCTTTCGGCTGGGATGATGTAGGCTCCTGGCTGGCGGTTGGGCGGATTAATCCCGCCAACGATCTGGGGAATGTGATCCGCGGCGATGTGGTTTCGGTCGATTCCACCCGCTGCATCGTTCAGGGTGGAGAGAAAACCATCGCCATGGTCGGTCTGCAGGATACCATCATTGTGGACACGAAGGACGCCCTGCTGGTATGCGCCAAGGACAGCGCCGCAGAGATAAAAAAGGTACTGGAGATTCTCCGGGCCGTGAACCGGACCGAATTGTTGTAATGACGCTCTCTTTCCCAACCGCGGCTGATACGGCAACCTGGGAAGAATTGCAGCGCCAGCAGAAAACACAGAAAGACATGTTTTATTCTCAATCCGTAAAGCGGAAGCGAAAACGTCAGCTGAACAAAACGGCACACGTAAACCTGCAGTTCACAAAGGAGGAATGTTTGCAATGAAAAAAGCACTGATCACCGGGATTACAGGACAGGATGGATCCTATCTGGCGGAACTGCTTCTGGAAAAAGGATACGAAGTACACGGGATGATTCGCCGTTCCTCCGTGCCCACAACCCAGCGAATTGATCATATTCTGAATCGACTGGTTATTCACGAAGGAGACATGACAGACAGTTCCGCCATCTCCCGAATCATCCTGAAGGTGCAGCCGGATGAAATATATAATCTGGCTGCGCAGAGTCATGTACAGGTTTCCTTCGAAGCCGCTGAATATACCGGGGATGTGGACGCCCTGGGCGTGCTGCGGATTCTGGAAGCGGTACACAATGCGGGTCTGGATCACCTTTGCCGGGTTTATCAGGCCTCTACCTCCGAGCTATATGGGAAAGTCGAGGAGGTTCCGCAAAGCGAAACCACCCCCTTTCATCCCTATTCTCCCTACGCGGTAGCCAAGCAGTACGGCTTCTGGATGATCCGGCAGTATCGGGAAGCATATGGCATGTTCGCCTGCAACGGCATTCTTTTCAATCACGAGTCCGAGCGCCGCGGCGAAACCTTCGTCACCCGAAAAATCACCCGGGCAGCCGGACGGATCGCCTGCGGTCTGCAGGATCATCTTGAACTGGGTAACTTGGATTCTCTGCGGGACTGGGGATATGCAAAGGATTATGTTGAATGCATGTGGCTGATTCTCCAGCAGGATGAGCCGGATGATCATGTCATTGCCACAGGTGTTCAGCATACAGTTCGGGAATTTACCACCCTGGCATTCGCTCATGACGGCATCGAGCTGGAATGGCGGGGTGAAGGAATCGATGAAAAAGGATATGATAAAAAGACCGGAAAAATGATGGTCTGCGTCAATGAAAAATGGTACCGTCCCACAGACGTGGTCAACCTCTGGGGCGATCCAACCAAAGCTCGAACAAAGCTCGGCTGGAATCCCCAGAAAACCAGCTATGAGGAACTCTGTGCCCTGATGGCTGAATACGACCTGAAGCTGGCGCGGCGGGAAAAAGCCGCCGCGGAGGGCATCCTATGAAGGCACTGATCACCGGCAGCGAAGGCTTTGTCGGACAATATCTCCGGGAAGAACTGGAGCTGCACGGCATAGAGGTGATCCGTGCAGACATCGTAGATCGCCCGGAAGTGCGGCGGGTGGATTTGCTGGATGCCGACGCGGTTTCCGGTCTTCTGGCTGAAACCCTGCCGGACTGTATATTTCATCTGGCCGGTCAGGCGGATATCGGCAAATCCTGGAAACAACCTCAACTGACCGTAAAACTGAATGTTCTCGCCGCAGTGAATGTGCTGGAGGCTGTCAGGCTGTCCGACGCCAGAAATACGCGAATCGTGATGATCGGTTCGTCGGATCAGTATGGTCTGCTTGGTGCCGCCGGTGAGCGGGTCACGGAGGAAACCCCCATGCGCCCCATGAGCCCATACGCGGTTTCCAAGCGCGCTCAGGAGGAAATGGCAGCCCTCTATGCCCGTTCCTTCGGCCTTTCCGTTTGTATGACCAGATCCTTTAACCATGGCGGTGCAGGCCAGCGTACCGGCTTCATGATTCCGGACTTTGCTTCCGGCATTGTGAAACTGGAGCGTGGTTTACGGGCTGATCTGCCTGTAGGCAATCTTTCTGCCCGAAGGGACTTCACCCATGTCCGCGATATCGTCCGTGCTTATCGCCTGATTGCTGAAAAAGGCCTTCCCGGGGAGATTTATAATGTAGGTTCCGGGGTAGCCACCAGCGCCCGGGAAGTACTGGATCGTCTGATTGCCATGGCAAAATGTCCCATTCCGGTTCGACAGGATCCGGCGCGAATGAGGCCCAGCGATACGCCGGTCATCTGCTGTGACCACACGAAGCTGACCCGGGATACCGGTTGGGAGCCTTCTATCCCGCTGGAGCAGATTCTGAAGGATACGCTTGAATGGTTCCGCTCGCTTCCGGATGAAATGTTGATGTAGCCATTAGCTCCGCTTGATGCATCCCTGTGTTTACTAAATAGAAGATTGAAAAAGCAGGTAGATTCATGAAAAAAATGTCGCTTCCCCGTTTCTCGAACCCCTGGCTCAAGTATCTTCCAGTCCTGGTCACCTCCCTTTTCGCGTTCTTCTGTTTCGACCAGGGCTTTGATATGAAGATTACCATGCTTCACTCTTCAGAGCTGATCCGGGCCTGGCTTGGCGGGGAAAAATTCTACGCCATGACCTGGACCATCGCGGAACACACCGGTTATCTCGGCGCTTCCACGCTGGAAAGCGGTGCAATCTACAATATCGTGATCTATCTCACCATGGCTGTCTGGGCGGCCCCGGTTTATCTGCTGAATCACTTGTTCCATTTCCCCAATTATGTGGAAATTCTGAACCTCTGGGGTCGGGTGCTGGTGGTAGGACTATGCCTGGTGGCGGCCGATCAGTTAACCCGGTTGGCAGAAGAGCTATTTCCGCGAAAAAAAGAGGAAAGGGAGATTCCCTGGGACCGGGATGTCCGCTATCTCTTCCTTTCTTCACCGATTCTGCTTTTTGAAGCCATCGTTTTCAATCAGTATGATATCCTGGCTGTCCTGACCGTCATCATCGGTCTTCGCCTGTATTTTAAAAACAGGATGGTACTTTTTTCTCTGGTCATGTCCCTCTCGATCTGCTATAAACTGTTTGCAGCGCTGGCCTTTATTCCGCTGCTCCTTCTGAAGGAAAAGCGGCTTTGGCGTCTCCTTGGTTATCTCCTCATCGGTGCTTCCTTATATGTCGTAACCACCCTGGCCTGCACCCTTCTCGATCCGGGCTATTCCGCCACCCA
>CADBLV010000063.1 GCA_902795555.1 uncultured Eubacteriales bacterium
AACGGCTTCGATGTGCTGTTTCTTTCCCGGGTGAAACGAAACGGGAAGATCGATTATACGGAAACCGCGCTCTCCCGCCGGATGGACGGCGTGCTGGTGGTTTATGCCGATGTGGAAAGCGAAAGCATCCGGAAGCTCACCAAAGGCCATATCCCCGTGGTTTCCATTGACGCGGAAGAAAGGGATGTGCCTTCCGTTCTGAGTGATTACAGTCAGGCCACCGAAGAGATGATCGACTGGATTGCCGGAAAAGGCCATCGCCGGATCGCGTTCATTCACGGGGAAATGGGCTACGCCACTGCGGAGCGTCTGAAAGGATTTCGCCGGGCCATGCAAAAGCACGGCTTTGACATTCCGGATAGTTATATCCGGCCGGGAAAGTTCAACGATCCGGAACGCTGCGCGCGGGAAACGGAGTCGTTGCTCGCTCTCCCGGTTCCGCCGAGCTGCTTTCTGATGCCGGATGATTATTCCGCCGTAAACGCCCTGCGCATCCTGCGGGAGAAAAATCTGACCGCTCCCGCGGACTTCAGCTGTGCCGGCTATGACGGCATCCCCCTTTCTCAGGCGGTTTCCCCACGGCTGACTACCTTTCGCCAGAACACGGAAGAAATCGGGAAAAAAGCCGTTGAAATGCTGATGGCCGCCATCCAGAGCGGCACAGCGTCCGCCCGGAGCGCTTCCCCGCAAACCGGAACCGGGCTTTCCCGGGATGTCACGGTTCGGGGAGAGCTGATTCCCGGCGAAACCGTGGCAGAGCTGTAAGATTCACGGTGCCCGGGGTACGTTTCCGGATTGACACAGGGGACGGTTCATCGAACCGTCCCCTGTGTATTTTACAGATGCCGCGCCGCCGGAAACGCGCAGACAAACCGGATGCGGCCTTCCGCTGTCGTCTCCGCGCGGATTCTCCCCCCATGCTTCTCCATCACAGCTCTCGCCATGGAAAGCCCGATGCCGTATCCCCCGCTGTCCCGGCTGCGGGAAGCATCCGGCCGGTAAAATCGATCGAACAGATGGCTCAGGGCTTCCCCGGAGAGCGGTTCCGTCAGCCCGTTTTCCTCCGTCAGCAGGATCTCACGTCCAGCCCTCGTCAGTTTAATCTGAATCAGATCCGCTTCCGGAGCGTATTTCACCGCGTTGTCGCATAATTGGCTGATCAGCTTCCGAAGGGCTCCCGCCTCGCCGAACACCCAAAGCTGCTCCTCCGCTTCCACGGTCATGGTCTTTCCCGCGAAATCCGCCATGGCCTGAAAAGGCTCCGCGGTTTCCGTGAGCAGGGCCGACAGATGCACGTTCTCTTTCAGAAGCTCCGTCCCGTCCTCATCCAGACGGGACAGATAAATCATATCGTTCACCAGATCCCGCATGTTCGAAACCTGTCTGCGAGTGTTGTCGATCCATTCGCTCCCACTGGTTTCCGTTTCCAGCGCGTCCATATTGGCCGAGATCACGGTCAGCGGCGTTTTCAGCTCATGGCCGGCGTCCGTGATAAACTGCTTCTGCTGCACAGCGTTACGGATCAGCGGCTGGATCGCCTTTTCGCTGAACAGGGAAACCAGCAGCCACGCGATGCCGATACAAACCGCACAGGCCGCCGCGGACAGAAGCAGCAGCCGCTGCACACCGTCCAGCTTCGTTTCCGCGTCCAGAAATACTGCCCGACCTTCCCCGTTTTCGTCCCGTTCGATCCAATAAAGATAATGATCGACCATGCCGGTAACCGTTCCGGCGGTCACGCTGTCTGTTGTTCCTGCTGCCGTGTCGTCGGTTGTCCCTGCTTCCTTTCCGCCCGCCAGCGCCTTCTGAGCCAGCTCTTTCAGTTCCTCTGTCGAAAGGTCGGTAATCCGGGAAGCTTCCGTGAGCACGATATTTCCCCGTCTGGTAATCCGGACCAGAAAAAATCGGGATTCCTCCAGGGTATTCTGCATATGCCGATCCCTGTTCTTCCGCCGGTTCCCCTCTATGGTTCTTTCGCTTCTCTCCGCCAGCGCCGTCAGCGTCTCCTGCATTTCGCTCCGCACGTTGATCCAGTTGGCCAGATTGATCGCCGCGGCCAGCACAATCATCACCGCGGCCAGCACCGTCACGGCAATCCGGATAAACCGCCTGCGAATTCTCTGAATCATGGCTCCTCCTCAGATGATCCGAAAGTCACGCTGTTGTTTCGTTGAACCGGTTCAGCCCTCCGGCGTTGCCTGTTTTCCTTCCTCCAGGGAATATCCGACGCCCCGGGTCGCCCTGATCACCGCCGAACTTCCCAGTTCCTTCAGAGTCTTCCGAAGCATGGACATGGTCACCCAGAGCACATTCGTTTCCGATTCGGAGTTCCATCCCCAGACCCGTTCAAAAATCTGATTCACCTCAAAAACCCGTCCCGGCTGCTCCATCAGCATTTCCATGAGCTGGAAGGCTTTGTTATTCAGCTTCACCCGGTCGCTCCGGCCGCTTCCGTTCCGTTTCAGCGTCATCTCCTGCCTGTCCAGCTCCAGATCTCCGAAAGTCAGCAAATCCGGGGTATAGTCCGCCTTTCTCCGGAGCATGGCCCGGATTCGGGCCAGCAGTTCCGGGGCCGCGAACGGTTTGGGAAGATAATCGTCCGCACCGGCGTCCAGCCCGTGCACCCGATCCTCCACAGCGTCCCGGGCTGTCAGCAACAGGCACGGCGTTGTTTTTTTGTTCTCCCGCAGCCTTCTGAGCACCTCAACGCCGTCCGGAGCAGGCATCATCCAGTCCAGGATGATCCCGTCATAGTCTCCTCCGATGGCATAATCCAGCGCGTCCGTTCCGTTATGCACGATATCCACGGCATACCCGGCGTGCTCCAGGATGGTTTTCACCGCCCGGCAAAGCGACCGGTCGTCTTCCGCAAACAACAGTCTCATCTGGTTCCTCCCCCTGGTTGGATCATACCCTGTTCCTGTTCATTATATCAGCTTCCCGCGCCTTTTGCACGGGAAAAGCGCCATCCGCTCCGGATGGCGCAATCGTATCAGATGCCGGATCCTGCCGTTTCATTCTCCTGCGGTTCCGTTGTCTGAGACTCCGTGGAAGCGGGCGCGGTCTGAGGGGCAAACCGTCCGTGCCGGCCGTTTCCGTGTCCCGGAACGGTTCCCTGGGGCACAGTCTGACCGTTCTGACTGCCGTTGATGTTCCCCTGAGGGGCTGTCCGGTCGGTTTTTCCGTTCTTCCCGTTCTTCCCGTTCTGTCCGTTCATACCGTTCCGGCCGCCTTTTCCGCCCTTACGGGTTCCGTTCGCGCCGTTTTGCACCATCTGCTCCGCGTAGTACTTCAGAATCAGATCTGCCTGTTCCTGCGTCATGGATCCCGCGGCGACATATTCATCCAGTTCCTGCTTCAGGCTGTCCAGCACCTTCTGTTTTCGGCTGGCCTGCCTGGCCGTCTGATAGGCGTTCAGCGCTTCCGTCAGGGCATCGGAGGCTGCCTGGGCTTCCTGCAGCGCCTCCGCGCCGGTCCCGGCCTGTACCGTCGTGGAACTCACAGCATCCGCCGTCGCCGCGGGGGTTTCGCCTTCCGCCAGTGCCACCGTTCCCAGACACACAACCAGCATCAGGGTCGTGATTACGGCGCCCGCCTTTTTCGTTACCATCTTCTTCGTCCACTTCATGAATGATCAACTCCTTCTTTTTTTTCTTCGTTCCCGGTGGGAACATCTGCATTATCCATCCTCATCCTTTCCTGAAACTTAAAAATCAAACTTTTTTCAGGACTTTTCAAAGAAGGCACCCCGGCCGGAACGCCGGAGTGCCTTCTTGCGGTTTGTTTGATTTTTCAGGGTTTTCCCGCGAATCTTTGCAGACTGTTCTTCATGAAAAACGATCTGTCGTTTTTTAATCCTTCATCACCTTGTTCAGAATCTTCCGGCTGCGCTCCAGGAAAGCGGTAATCTCCTCCGCCTCCAGCGGCTGGGCGGCCATGCGGGCCAGATCGTACACCTGGCTGCAGATCATCTTTGTGGTTTCATCCTCGGGATCCCGCAGCGCCAGGGCCTGAATGGTCTCATTCCGGCGGTTCAGCACCAGGGTATAATGATCCGGAATCGGGAAATTCTGTCCGTAGAACCGGCTCATTTCCTTATATCGGCGCATCTGCTCGTCCTCGGTCACCATCGCCGTCATCTCCGGATCGCCCAGCGCCTCCAGCTTAACCTCCAGGTCGTCCTTCCCCAGTGCTGTCCGGAACAGGGTCTGCATCTTCTCCGCGTCCAGATCCTTCCCTTCCTCGGATTCTTCCTTCAGCCCGTCGATATCCGCGTCCACCCGGGCAAAGGACACCCGCTCCTCTTCCGAGCCCTGGTATTCCATGAAAGACATGAAATTCCCGTCGATAATCGTGTTCAGCACGGCCACCTCAATGCCCCGGTCCGTGTAAAGCTTCACGGAAGCCGCCTGCCGCTTCTCGTCGTTGGTATAGTACACCTTTTTGTCCGTCTTTTCAAAATTGGCGTCCTTATACTCAGCGATGGTCTTATAGCTGCCGTCGGTCAGCTTCAGCAGGATCGCGCCCTTCACCTGATCATAGAACTTGCTGTCCTTTACGCAGCCGTACTTCACGAAAGGCGCGATGTCGTCCCAGTATCCCTGATAGGTTTCCCGCTCGGTGTTCATCAGCCCGTTCAGCTTGTCCGCAACCTTCTTGGTGATATGCGCGCTGATCTTTTTGACATACCCATCGTTCTGCAGGAAGCTCCGGCTGACATTCAGCGGCAGGTCGGGACAGTCGAGAACGCCCTTGAGCAGCATCAGGAACTCCGGAATCACTTCCTTGATGTTGTCCGCCACAAAAACCTGTCCCGCAAACAGCTTGATCTGTCCCTCATGCGTACCGAAATCATTCTTCAGCTTCGGGAAATACAGAATTCCCTTCAGATGGAAAGGATAATCCACGTTCAGGTGAATCCAGAACAGCGGATCCTCATAATCCATAAATACCTTCCGGTAGAATTCCTTATATTCCTCCTCGGTGCAATCCGCCGGCTTCTTCAGCCACAGGGGCGAAGTGTCGTTCACCTGTTGAGGTTTCGGAATCTCCATCACCTTTTCGGTCTTCGGGGTTCCGTCCTCATTCTTCTCATCCCCGACCGGCACATCCTTCTCCACCGGCTTGGCGTTCGCGTCCTCCAGCAGGATCGGATAGGACATGTATCCGCAATAGCGGTTCAGCACCTCCCGCACCCGCCACAGATCCAGGAATTCCTTCTCCTCTTCGCTGATGTGCAGAATGATGTCCGTCCCGTGTTCGGTTCGGCTTCCCTGGGAAATCTCATATCCCATGCCATCCTCAGACACCCAGTGCACCGGTTCCGCGTCGCCCTCGCTGCTCAGGCTCTCGATTTCCACCTTCTCGCTGACCATGAACACGGAATAAAATCCCAGGCCGAAATGCCCGATGATGTCCGACTTCTCGTCCGCCTTTCCGTCCTCAAACTGCTTGAGGAATTCCGTGGCCCCGGAGAAAGCAACCTGGTTGATGTATTTCTTCACTTCCTCCGCCGTCATCCCGATACCGGTGTCGGAAATCCGGATTGTCTTCTTCTCCTTGTCCACAGTAATCAGCACCTGCATCTTCTCTTCCGTCTCCGGATGCAGCATGCGGAATTTCGTGATGGCGTCGCAGCCGTTGGACACCGCTTCCCGCAGAAAAATATCCTTGTCCGAATACAGCCACCGCTTGATCACAGGCATAATGTTCTGCGCTTCAATCGATACAGAACCGTTTTCTTTCTGAATCGCCATTTTCCATATCCTCCCGAATCCAGACGTCCGGCAAGCCCGGACGTGATTTGCTTTCAGGAACCGGGTCTCTGCTCCTTCCGGCCTGAACCGGTTCCTTACGGATCTATTGTAACACCCCCAGACGGGTTTTGCAAGAAAAAATTAGCACTCACTTTGCGTGAGTGCTAACAAATTTAGATGGACCCGTTCAGGTTTCTTCCGTCTCTTCCGCTTCTTCCAGTTCTTCGTCCAGCAACGCCAGATCGTCCTCTTCCTCAGCCTGCGGTGCGGACTCGTCCTTCCCGTTTCCTTTGATGTTACTCTTTTTTTCGGCCTTCTCCGTCCCTTTCTTGGCGAACAGAATATCCCGAACCTTCTTGTCGATTTCGTCCCGCAGCTCCGGATGCTCCTTCAGGAAGATCCGGGCATTCTCCCGGCCCTGGCCCAGCCGCTGCCCCTGATAGGAGAAGAAAGCGCCGTTCTTGTCGATCAGCTTGTATTCCACGCCCAGGTCCAGCAATGAGCTTTCCTGGCTGATGCCTTCGCCGTAGATGATGTCAAATTCCGCAATCCGGAAAGGCGGCGCCACCTTGTTTTTCACCACCTTGACCTTCGTACGGCTTCCGATGGCGGCATCGTCGCCGGTCTTCAGTGTCCCGATTCTCCGAACATCCAGCCGAACCGATGCATAGAATTTCAGCGCGCGACCGCCGGGCGTCGTTTCTGATGGGCCATAGCCCATCCCGCCCACTTTTTCCCGCAGCTGGTTGATAAAAATCGCCATACATCCCGACTTATTGATCACGCCGGTCAGCTTGCGCAGCGCCTGGCTCATCAACCGGGCCTGCAGGCCTACAAAGGAATCGCCCATTTCACCGTCAATTTCCGCCTTGGGCACCAGCGCCGCCACCGAGTCGATCACGACCACGTCCAGCGCACCGCTGCGAACCAGGGCTTCGGCAATCTCCAGAGCCTGCTCGCCAGTGTCCGGCTGTGAAACGTACAGATTGTCGATGTCCACGCCCAGATTCCTGGCGTAAACGGGATCGAGCGCGTGCTCCGCGTCCACAAAGGCCGCGATTCCGCCGGCCTTCTGCGCCTGGGCGATCACATGCAGCGCCACCGTGGTTTTGCCGGAGGATTCCGGTCCGAAAATTTCAATAATCCGTCCCTTGGGAAGACCGCCCACGCCCAGCGCGTAGTCCAGCGGAGCACACCCCGTCGAAACCACGGGAATGTCACGATTGATGTCCTCCCCGCTCATCTTGATGATGGCACCTTTGCCGTACTGTTTGGTTAATTGCTCCAGCGCGTGCTCCAGGGCCTCCATCTTTTCGCTTTGTTCCGTTGGAAGAATGCTTCCCGATTTGGCTGTTTTGCCGGTTCTCTTTGTCCCTGCCATATGTTTTCTCCTTTCGAATACAAACGCTTGCCGATTCCGATCAAGATATCCTATCATCCTGCGTCCCAAAACTCAAGATGTTTTCGGAACTTTTTTTCTTCTTTCTCGTCCGTGAGCGTCAATTCACCCACAAGCTCAGTCGACGCAGAGAGTCTTGCTGACGCTGCAACTCTCTGCTTGCTTCTCTTGACTCACTCGCTTCGCTTTCGCCTTACGGCGAATGCCCCACTGGGGCACTGCTCAGCTCGTTCCCCTCTGCCATTTCGTGCCGGATGACTATTCAGACCCTTTGGAACGCTGTCCTTCGCCCCGCCGCGTCCGTCGTCAGAATGGCCTGAATCCTTTCCGGATCCGTTTTCAGGGACACAGGCAGCGCCGGATAGCGAAAGCTGCGCTGAAAGCGGCGTTCCGCCAGGAATACACCGTTCTCAATTCGGCCGGTTTCCCAGGCTTCCAGAGGATCCGTCGGTGTCCCGTTCTCCGGAAACAGGGGATGCGTTGTTTTCAGGCCCTGAATGGTCAGCAGCCCCTCCCCGGCATCCTCTTCCGTCAGCAGCGCCGCCTTTTCCCGGCTTGTCTCGCAGACCACGGTCAGGTTGTCCGCCCGAAGCCTTGACAGCGCCACCGCCAGCGCCTCCGGGTTTTTATCCATGCCGGCAAAGCGGCAGTTCAGCCGCTGGGCGGCGTCCAGGGTTGTTCCGCTGCCGCAGCACAGATCCACCACCCAGTCGCCTTCGCCCGTCACAGGCAGCAGCAGCCGTTCCAGCAGGCGCACCGGCTTCTGCGTGGCATATCCCGTCCGCTCCGGATCCCGCTGCTGCAGATGGCTCACGTCCGTCCATACATCTCCCGGATAGATCGGTTCATCGTCATAATAACGATATTCCTTTCCCCTGGTGGTGATCCTGGAGAACATCCGCCCCTGTTCATCCTGCCCCCGTGCCATGTGATTGCGCCGTTCCGACCCCCGGGGCAGGGGAACCCGGGTCAGGTCAAAGGTATATTTTCCGCCCCGGGCATACAGAAGAATCACATCATGCTTTCTCGAAAAGTACCGTTTGGCCCGGCCGCCGCTTTCATAGGCCCAGATAATCTCGTTCAGAAACTGGTTTTTTCCAAACACCCTGTCGCAAATCAGCCTGGCCTGTGCCGCCATGCGCCAGTCCAGATGAAGATAGAACACCCCCGTCTCCCGCAGCCGCTCCCGCGAAACCGAAACCAGCTTCCGGAGCATCTTCAGATAGGTTTGCTCGCTGGTATACCGGTCGTCATACGCCGGATATTTCGGGGCGGGCGACCCGGTTTTCCATCCTTTTTCGCCATAGGGCCGGCTTCGGAAGAAGCGCTCCCCGGTCATAAACGGGGGATCTGCATATACGCATTGAACCTTCCCTGCAAGGCCGGCGATTTCCGCCGGAAGATTCATCACATTCCCGCGGACCAGCCGATTTTCCCCGTTGCCGAACACTTCCCGGGAAACCGAAGTCTGCTTATACATGTCTCCCCCTCCTCCGAAGCTTCTTCGCGTTGCCTGCCGGTCTTCCTGTTCCGCCGTTCTCATGAGGAGGCCGGCGCCTCCCGATTCTTCAGCGCCTTTCGCGCCACCGTCAGATAGCAGATCATATGGGCAATAAAGGTAACAGACCAGGAAATCGGATAGGACAGATACAGAATGACCAAATCGTGGTTCGCCGCAAAAACGGTCATAATCCATACAATCCGCAGCAGGCACGCGCCGGTCAGGGAAACAATCATCGGCATCACCGAATATCCGATGCCCCGCAGCTGGCCGACCATCACGTCCATCAGGCCGCAGATGAAATAGGTGGGCAGAATCACGCTCATCCGGATCAGCCCGTTGGCGATCACCTGCGGATCGCTGTTATACAGGCTCATCAGCTGCGGCCCCAGGGCATAAATCCCGAGGCCCATCACAAGCCCGATCACCGTCACCGTTCCCAGACAGCACCACATGGTCTTCTGAACCCGGTCGATCTTTCCCGCCCCGAAATTCTGGCTGGCAAAGGTCATGTCCGCCTGATGCTGGGCGTTCATGGCGGTGTACACAAAGCCTTCAATATTGCTGGCCACCCCGTTTCCCGCCACCACCAGGGATCCGAAGGAATTGACCGAAGACTGAATCAGCACGTTGGAGATGGAAAACAGGCTTCCCTGCAGCCCTGCCGGCAGACCGATCCGGATGATTTCCTTCAGGCTTCTGCCGTCCACCCGGCATTCCCGAACATCCAGCTGCGTCACGCCGTGGGAGCGGAGCAGGCACACCATCACCAGCACCATACTGACAACCTGGCTGACCACCGTCGCGATCGCAACCCCCGCCACGTCCATATGAAACACGATCACCAGCAGCAGGTTCAGCAGCACGTTCACCAGCCCGGAAATCATCAGATAATACAGCGGCCGTTTCGTATCGCCTACCGCCCGCAGGGTTGCCGCCCCGAAGTTGTACAGCATGTTGGCGGGCATGCCCAGGAAATAGATCTTCACATACAGTGTCGCCCCGTCAATCACGTCCGGCGGGCTTTCCATCAGTTGCAGCAGCGGCCTGGCCATGAAAAACCCGAAGGCCCCCACGCCGATCCCCATAAACAGCGCCACTGTGATGGCGGTATGCTCCGCCTTCCGCATGGCCGGGATATCCCGTGCCCCATAATTCCGGGCAATCACAACGCTGGCCCCGACGCTCAGCCCCATGAATACGTTCACCAGCAGGTTGATCAGCGAGCCGGTGGAGGACACTGCCGCCAGCGCTTCGTGACCGGCGTAATTGCCGACCACGATGACATCCGCGGCGTTGTATAAAAGCTGAAGGATGCCCGTCAGAATCAGCGGCCCCGAAAACGCGAGAATTTTCGGCAGCAGCGGGCCGTTCAGCATATCGATTTCTACGCGATGCTTTTCCTTCCGTCTCAGATGCATGCCCCTTCCTCCGTTTATCGCGCTTTCCTGGTCAGCAGAATCCGGGTGATCACCGGACTGTTGAACAGCCGCCCGGCCTGTCCCGGATAATAGGGGGATGAACCCATCCCCGGGCTGATATGCTGCGGGATCCCTTCCGGATATTCCAGTCCCATGATGCCCCTGTCCCCGGGAAACCATCCCTTCTCCGGCACATAAATCGGGCCGGCCCAGGGCAGCCGCCACTGGCCCCCGTTATAATATCCGGCCAGGATCAGGCTGGTATACCGCAGAGAGAAATAATCCTCCTTCCCGCTCCAGGAAATCATATCCTTCACATAGTCGGCCGTCAGCGGCACATGGGTCAGCGCCACCTGGATGTCCGTCGAAGTAAATTCCTTCCTGATTTCCTTCAGCTTTCCGATCCGCTCCAGCTCATATTCCAGCGAGCGGATTCGGGCCGCGTCGTCCGCGGAAAGGGAAGCCGCGCGGTTGTTCAGATCCTTCAGCTCCTGGGTGTAAATGGCTTCCATCCGGTTCACGTCCAGTGCGTACAGGTTTTCCGGCACAAACCAGATGCGCCCCTTGTTCCGGGTTTCCAGAACCGGAAGATCCAGAATGGTCACCCCCGCTGCCTGAACCTGCTCCGCCCAGTCCGACCAGACCGAAAGGCTGCCGTGAGCCCCGTTTTCGATCAC
>CADBLV010000064.1 GCA_902795555.1 uncultured Eubacteriales bacterium
CGGTGACCCCGTCGATGTAGGGCAGGGTTCGCCGAATTTCGGCCATCATGTCCTCCGTCGTCATCCAGCGTACTCTGGGGCTGGCACTGTGCGGGCAGACCTTCAGGCACTGATCGCACCCGACACAGCGCTTCGGATCCCAGATGACCTGGCCGGCTTTCGTTTGCAGCGCTCCGGCCGGACAGCCTGGCACGCAGGCTCCGCAATGGTTGCACAGACGGATGGTTTCCGGATTATGGCAGAAACGACAATGAAAATTACACCCCTGGAAGAAAACGGAGGTCCGGTTTCCCGGACCGTCCACATTGGAAAACGGAATGATCTTATTGACCGGCGCCGTCTTCATGATGCTGAACCCTCCTGTCGAGGGCATGGCCACCATCCTGGGCGCCCATACCGAAGAGCGTGACCTGATTCAGGCTCTGCTTTTTCGCCCGGAGCTTCTCAATCTCGCTCTTTTTGACCAGATAGCCTGTGACGCGCACGACGTCGTTATTCTCCAGATAGCCGCTGAAGTATCGCAGGCCGCGGGAAAGGGAACCCTTGATGATCGGGAGAATGGCGGCGGGGGTTTTCAGATAGGTTTCCTCAAACTTAAAGATATCGCCGGTGCCGGTCGGGAAATAGGGATGGAACTGTTCATTCACTTCCAGCTGATCCAGCATGGCCGGTTCCGCGCCGATCGGAATCCGGGTGCCCGGGGCGTCGTCCATCCCATCCGTGTCGATGCCCACCTGGGCATGCAGCCGATAGCGATGGCCGCAGGCTTCGCAGTAAGGCGCCTCATGGGCTTTCACCAGCCGGTCGATCTCATCCATGATCCGTCGCCCCAGAGCGGTGGCTTCGGGATTCAGGCCGAAGCCCTGCTTCGGATCGGTGATTCCCAGAAGGTGATTGCAGCATTCCGCGAGACCCACGATGCCGAACATGCCGGTGAAGTTCTCCCGCTTCACAAATCCTTCGGTGCTCAGGAAGTTGGTTTTGAAGAAGGTGGATTCCTCGACGATGAATTTAACCCGCTTGTCCATGTATTCCAGCTGCAGGGCGACATAGTGGGGGAGATCACGGGAAAGGAATTCCTCGACGGTTTTTGAATGCAGGCTGCATTCATACAGCCGCATCCGGGGCAGCGTGAAACCGCCGCCGCCGATCATCAGCCCATTATAGCAGGAGGCAATGGCATAGCGTTCGCCCCATTCCTGAGTGAACATCCGATGGTTGGCGAAGGAGGGCTTGGCGGTTTTCAGCATGCATTTGACGCAGGCCAGGGCGAAATCATCCGGCGTCCGGTCCGGATCGTATTTCAGGGTCAGATTCGGAATGGCCAGCTGCATTTCCTCCGTCAGCTCCAGCAGGAGCCGGCCGGTGACGGTTTCCTCCGGCCCCAGATCGGCGTGGACGAAGGAATCGGTCTGCACCCGATCGATGTTTCGCAGAAACAGGCGCAGGACTTTTTTGGCATATTCCCGGTCTTCTTTGATCACAAAGGGCTCCAGCAGCTTGTCCAGATCTCCCAGATAGACGGGATAGGTGGTGATGCTGGGGACATGGCAGTAGAAGATCTCCAGCACGTTCACCGCTTCCAGCAGATCCTTCGGCGGATCGAGCTGCAAAAATTCGCAGCCCTTTCGGAACAGCAGCTCATAGTCCGGGCAGACATAGCGGGGTCGATAGGGCATGGGGCCCTCATTCAAATCGCAGAGGGCGCCTTCGGCCTTCGCGGCGTAATACGCATCGCTGTAACGGATGGAGTGATCCGTCGTCTCTCCCAGACGGGCCAGGGAAACCAGCTCCTGCCGGTAGGTCAGGGTCGGATCCTGAATGATGTTCAAAGCTTCAGACATGATGGGCATTTCTCCTTTTTTATAACCCCCTTCCGCTGAAAAAGGGAAGGGGGAAGAGTGGGGGATGGAATAAGCTGAATTATCGGGCCTGGATGTAAGGCTTGCCGTTGGCGGAGGGCACATGGCTCTTGCCGACGAACAGGATCAGGACCAGGACGGTGACCACATACGGAATCATGGAAATAAGCTGCATATCCACGCCGCCGGATCCGCCCAGGATCACCTTCAGTCCGGAGCAGAAACCGAACAGAATACAGCCGATCAGCGCGCCGTGGGGACGGAACTTGCCGAAGATGACCGC
>CADBLV010000065.1 GCA_902795555.1 uncultured Eubacteriales bacterium
ACGGAACGATGTATATGAATGGACGTGGCCCGATGATGGGCGGACACAGAGGCCCGATGATGGGTGCTCCGATGCATCATCATCGTTACATGGGCGGCCCCGGCATGGGCTTTGGCCCCGGCTTCCGTCCTGTGTATCGTCCGATGCGGATGCATCATCGTCCGATGGGATTCTTCCCGCTGGGCGGCCTGTTTATTCTGCCCGCTCTGATGTTCGGCGGCTGGATCGTGGTTGCTGTGCTGGGCGGAATTCTTGGAGTGGTCGGAAGCGTAATCGGCGGTGTGTTCGAAGGACTGGGTTTCCTGACTTCCGAAGCCTTCACAGGCGGCGGTCTTGTGATCGGGATTGTCATCGGCCTTGCGCTGTACTTCTGGCTGAAAAAGAGGAATGCAGCCGGGGAAGAAGAAAGCGCCGGCACTGTGGATGGCGAGGCAGTTGAAACAGAGATTGTTGAGCCCCAGTATCGTCAGATGAATGATTAATGGAGGGATGAACAATGACGACCATGATGTCTATCGCAGCCGGACTGGCCATTGGATATTTTATTTACCAGTACTTTGTGAGCAATAGCAAGGGTGAGACCCACGGAAGGATTCACAAGAGCGCTAAGGATAAGAAAATCTGCGGCGTCTGCGGCGGTATCGCTGAGTGGCTGGGCGTAGACCCCACGATCGTTCGTATCGCATGGGCTGTTCTGGCCTGCGGCTGGGGAACCGGTATCCTGTTGTATTTCATCTGCGCGTTTGTGCTGCCGGAGGAATAAGAACCGGCTCCCGTAATAACAGAAACGGGGACAGGCTTTCACATATCGGGGGCAGGATTTGTTTCCTGCTCCCGCCCTTATTTTGTAAGAAGACGAAACCCAGGAGACGATGGGGACGGTTCATTTCGTCTCTCATCGATCCGTCTGCCCGTAGCAGATCATCGATATCCAGAATCAGGTCAATGGTCTTATCTTGAGACAGTGATCCGTATTTTTTGCGTGAGCCGTGATGAACCGCAGATTGGCTGTTTCCATTCCCGGAATTATGTTGTATGATACTATAGAAATATACCTGCGTTTGTGAAGGAGTAAAAGAAGAATTACAGCAATCCAAGCGTTTCCAGTTCCTTCAGCGTTTCCCCGGCCGTCACAAAGTAAATGGCTGTTCCGCCCAGTTCCCGCCATTCCCGGATCGTCTTTTCCCTGTCATCAATCAGAACAGACTCGGGTCCTGTGCAAAACTGCTGTTTATCTTTTCTGCATACCGTATTCACCCTGATCTCTTCAGACAGCATTCGACGGGTCCAGTTTCGCTTGTCCTGCCCGGCCGTGGCAATGCCGCGCTCTTCACGGGGAATCCCGGTCAGGATCTCACACCTTTCTCCGTATTTCCCCCAGAGCCGGTCGAATAATTCCCTGGCCCCCGGCATCAGTTCCAGGCGATCATAGAAATGATCCGTCTTCCGGATGGCATCCCACATGAGATCATCCTGCTTCGGATCACGCCTTCCGTTCTGAGACAACGCTTCCATATGGCAAAGCTCTTTAACGCCCCGCTCAAAATCTGCCAGGACACCGTCCATGTCCAGATAAATCCGGACCTCCGCCATGCTGTCATGTTCGGCCTGAATCTTCGGACGGATCTCCTCTCCGATCTGCTGATGATTGTTTTTATCAATCACGTCTGCCATTTCCTTCATCCCCTTTCTGCATCAAGCATAACACAGATCGGAAAGGGTTTACAGCAGATTCAACTTGAATGCCGCTCCCTGCATTCAAGTTTAACTTGAATGCAGACGATGGAGACGGTTGTCAGCCAGGGAGCATGAGCGCTCCCTGGCTGAACGGGATTACTCCACCTGGAAACATACCTCGGTCACATATTCATCCGGATTTTGCGTCTGCGCCGGCCCGACATGGTAAATATTGAACATGGATCCGTTGTTTTTGTATCCGTTTTCATGGATCCAGGAAACGACTGCCGCATACGCCTCTCCCATCTGCTGATAGGGACCCTTCACCACACAGCTGGCCACTTTGACCGCCGGAAGCGTTTTGAACTTCACATGCTCGGTATCCTGATACTGCCCTTTCACCGCCATGGATACCATGATCTCAATATCCTCTTCCTTATATTCACTGTCGAGGAATTCCGCAATCGCATAGCAGGGATCCGCGGGAATCAGCGGCTGGGTGCATTCGGCCATCATGCCCCATGCAAGAGCTTCGTCCTCATAATGGGGAATGATCATATGCACGGTTGCCGCATACCTTTCAGGGATCATTTTTACAGTCACGTCAAAACTCATATTTTTCTCCTTTCTCAGCCTTTTCCGGGCTGTATCCAGGAGCATCATCCGGTACTCCGTTTCCCTGGCCTGGGCCTCCAGTTCCTTCTGTCGGACGGCCAGGAAGGCATCGAGTTGATCCTTATCGTCATCAATCTCAAGGATACGCACAATGTCAGCCAGTGCAAATCCCATGTCCTTCAGCGCTGTAATCCTGCCCATGACGATCAGCTGATCTTCCCGATAATACCGGTATCCGGTGAAATGATCAATTTCTGCCGGTTTCAGAAGCCCGATATCGTCGTAGTGCCGGAGCATCCTGATGCTAACCCTGGATAGTTTCGAAAATTCTCCGATCTTCAGCATTTGCCTTCCCCTCCATGGATGGTGTTCCTGAGCTCACTGCAACGATAATCCCTCACACCGTGTGAGAGTCAACCCTTTTTTCAAATAAAATTTCAGGATTTTTTGAAAAATCCCGGCCGTCGTTCCGGCTCCAATGATAGCACAGCAACCTGTCTTGTCAACTCTCCGGTCTTTATCGTATAATGGTCTATTACGAAACAGGAGGTGGTTCCGGGATGATAACCGCGCTGATCATATCCTGACCCTTACCCTTGTGGACACGGGAACTCATTCGGATGTTTTTAAAAAGTGAATCCATACGGTGTCGGAGTTGATCATTCCGACACCGTCTTTCTCAAGATATTGCCATCTCAATATCAATCCAGTCTTTTCCGCAAAGATGATATATTTTACGAACACCGGTTTCTCTGAAACCTACACTTTGATAACAGTGATAAGCGGGCAGATTATGCTCAAACACACCAAGGCCGACCTCCTGAGCCCCATAGATTTCAAACATGAATTTCAGCCCCAGTCTGAGCATCTGACTTCCGTATCCATGGCCTCTTTTTCGGGGATCAACAATGACAAATCCAAATCGTACCTTTCTGTCATCCTCTCCCGGAGTCCTGACGATAAAAAACCCGGCAGGACCGCTTTCATCAAAGGCCACAAGGGGAAAGAATCCCGTGTTATCCTCTCTCGCAGAAACCATTTCCAGGAATCTCTTTTCAGAAACAGGAAAATCGCCCATGATCCCTGCGGACCATTTGTAAAATTCTTCGGGCTCACTGGTCCAGGAAACAATCGTCTGCGCATCCGGCGAACGAAACGGTCTTAATCTGAGCATAACTGCCTCCCTGCTGTGTTCCATCCCTTCTATCAATGATCAAAATGCTCCGAGACCTTTTTCATCAGGTCAATAATCGGCAGGTGCTGGGGGCATACGCTTTCGCACTGGCCGCAGGCAATGCAGTCTGCTGCTTTTCCGAAGCTTTCTGTCAGATTGTTGTAATTGGAATAATTAACGGTCCAGCCCTTCTGTGCCATATCTTCCCGCATATTCTCATTGTACAGGGAGAAGTATTTCGGAATCGGGATGTTCATCGGACAGCCCTCCGTGCAGTAGGAACAGCCGGTACATGGCACGGCGATCTGCGCATTGATGATCTCCGCGACCC
>CADBLV010000066.1 GCA_902795555.1 uncultured Eubacteriales bacterium
GTTCACGCAGTCGTTTCTGTGTTGATCATCATGCACAGAATGGAGGTGAACGGCCCTGAACCTGATGTGCAATCTGCTGTTCATAGACTTCAGCTTTGATTTCATCGTTTCTCCGTACGGGAGGATGATCCATCCCCTCCCCGGAGGCTGTTTCAATGGTTTCAATGTCCGAACTGTTCAGAGAAATCAGGCCGGACAGGTTCTGATTTCCGGCAGTGATCATGGTGATGGGTGAAAACGGAATGCCGTGTTTTCCTGCCCAAGACCTGGCATAACTTCCGGATGACCCGGAAATCATCACCTGATGACTGCCTGCGAATGCATTGTGCGCGATATACTGTGTCTTTTCAGGAATTCGGATGATTCTGAGATGCGGGTTCCCGGCAAACGCCCGGTCACCGATGCTTTCGACCGTTTCGGGCAGTTCAACCACGACAACAGCCGTGCCTTCAAAAGCCTGATCCCCGATCCGCTCCAGCATAGCCGGCAGGCTGGCAACCGGCACAGTGACAACCGGCCTGTCGGATCGTGTTCCTCTCAGCCTGTCATCCGCCTGGGCAACCGGAGTCCCTGCAAATGCGTCGTCTTCGATGACCTGAAGCATCGCCGGCAGTTTGAACACCCGTTCCGGCTCCGCTTCTGCATCTTCCTGAGTCTCCGCTGCTTCTGCTGCATTTGTCTGCATCAGGAAGATCAGCGGCTGATCCTTCTTTTCTTCAACAGCAGCCGAAGCGCAGGTGAGCATCATGCAAAAGAGCAGCGCGAATGCCAGTATGGCAAACAACCGCTTCTCAGTTTTCATACATGCTCACCTCCTTCTCTTGACTGTCATTGGGTTCTTTTCAGACGGATCCCCTTACTGCGCGCCGTCTTTCTTGATCACGGCCAGTACGGTTCTGAACAGGCAAAGCAGATCCAGATACAGACTGCAGTTCCTGACGTAGTAGTATTCAAGCTCAAGCCGTTCACGATAATCGATATTGCTTCGGCCATTGCAGGCCCACCAGCCCGTGATGCCCGGTTTGACCTTCTGATACAGTTTCAGGCCGCCGAATTTTTCCAGTTCTCCTGAAACCAGCGGCCGCGGTCCAACGAGGCTCATGTCTCCTTTGAGCACATTGAGCAGCTGCGGAAGTTCATCAATGCTGGTTTTCCGGAGAATCCTGCCGATTCTGGTGATCCTGGGGTCATTGGACAGTTTCTGACTCTGATCCCATTCCTCTTTATACTTCGGATCCTTCAATAGTTTTTCCAGCTCTGCGTCCGCATTGGGAACCATGGAGCGGAACTTCCAGATCCTGATTTCCTTTCCGTTCTCCCCGATCCGGCTCTGGCGATAGAAAATCTTTTCTCTGTCGCCGGTGATGAGGTAAAGGACCTTTACAATGAGTGCGACCGGAACGAGAGCAATGAGACCGAGAATGCCGCACAGGATGTCAATCAGACGCTTCACCCCGAGATACAGCATCTGACTCGGAGTAAATGTAAATGCACCAATGCTTAAGGACTTATACACGCCGAAATTCTGGATGTACTGGTCTTCTGGCTGGAATCCGACGGCCGATTCGATGACCATATTCAGCCCGACAGCGTTGGCATTCAGTCTTTCCAGAATGCCGGGCTCAACTTTCCCGGGTGTCACTGCAACAAGGACTTCGTCAATATTGCTGTCGAGGATAAACTGGTCATAGCCCTGTGAATACACAGGAAATGTGCCGAAACCTTCGACAAAAACACTTTCGCGTTCCGCATCGATTAAGTGAACACCCTGGATGTCATAGAGTCGGAAATCGCCTGCCATCACATTCTGTATGTTTTTTTTGATGTCATCTTTGCCTGCGATCACGAACAGAGGAATCTTCCTTGTGGTTGTAAGAACGACTTTTCCGCTGACCAGCAGCTTCTTCCAGATGTATTTCAGCACCATCGAGAGGACGAAATAAATGCCATACATGACGAAGGACATTTCCCGGGAATACGTTGCACCAATCTTAAACGCGTAAAAAATGGTTGTAGCAAAAAGCAGATTGTAGAAGGCCAGCTGAAATGCCCTGATGATCTCCATATAGTACGAGCGTTTCAAAATGCCGCTGTACGGATTGGAAAAGAAATTGATGACCAGGCTTAACGCAAGCACGATAAAGAGATATCGTGTCCACTCCTCATTCTGATAGAAATCCCACTTGTCAAACTTCAGGTGGAAAGATACCCAGAAAGATATGAACAGTGCAATTAAGTCCACAATCATGAAATCTATATGTTTCATCCATGAGTATTTACTCTTGATTTGCATAAAGGGATCCCCTTGAATTGTGATTTCTGATCTGAACACCCCGGGCCATTCCCGGGTACTCCCGTGTTCGGCAGCAGAGTTCCCAGCACACCGTTTCGGACGCTGTTCATATCACTTCCCTGACCGGTCCTTCTGCATCGTCAGGCAGAGCGTTCAGTCATCCTGTCCATTTTATTTGGCATGATGTTCTTGTTTTGCATTTTTCTGCACGCATGGAATGTGAAGGTGATGCTCATCCCGAAACATCCCGGGATTTTTCAGTTATGTATACAAACACTCGCATCGATCATCCATTTTAGATGCAAATTTCATTCCTTACGGATATGCAAAAAGAACTCCAATACATTATAA
>CADBLV010000067.1 GCA_902795555.1 uncultured Eubacteriales bacterium
GGTGCAGATGCCGAAGTTTTCGCCGCCGATCGTGGAGGTGGAAGTTCCTTCCTCACCGGTGGGCAGGAGGCAGAAATCATAGTTGAAAGCGCCGTTGATGTCGCCGGTCATGGCCAGATGCCAGGTGCCGCATTCCACCATGGCGGCTTTGCCCGCGCAGAAGGCATACCAGGCGTCAGCCTGGGTCCAGTTCACCGCTTCTTTGCTCATGTAGCCGTTGTGGATGAAATCACCCAGCACGGTCAGGCCGTCCACCGCAGACTGCGCAGTCAGGTTGTCCACGTTCACGCCGCTGCCGCCGACGCTGGAACGCAGCCAGGGCAGAAGCTGGAAGGTGCCTTCCTCGGTGCCGATGCAGCACATCGCCATGCCGTAAACGCCGTTGGCGGCATCGGTGGTCTTGGCAACCATTTCCTTGAACTCCGTCAGGTCCTTGGGCATGTGATCATATCCGGCAGCCGCCAGCAGATCCATGTTGCAGCCCAGGGCCAGGCAGTTGGTGTTCTGGGGCAGGCCGTAAAGCTTGCCTTCGGAGTCCATGCAGGAGCTCAGGGGGCCCGGATAGAAGTTATCCAGCTCGCCCCAGGCTTTCAGCTGATCCGTGATATCCGCGAATACGCCCAGCGAGATGAAGGAAGCCATATCGGGGGAGTCAACCATGCCGATGTCCGGCAGTTCACCGGAGATCGCGCCGATGGCATACTGGTTCATCAGTTCCTGCCGGGACACATAGGTCGCCGTGATGTGAATCTTGTCCTGAAGCTGATTGTAGTCTTCGACCCACTTGTTGATCATGTCCTTGTCATTGGACGAATCAAAATAGTGCCACAGGGTCACTTCGGTCGGCGCGGCGTGAGCCACGGCAAACGAGGCCAGGCATACAGCCAGCATGAGGATGAGTGCAAGGATCCTTTTCATTTCTTTTCCCTCCTGTTTTTTTGTGGCAGCGGTCTTCTCCCTGCCATCAATCTGGTTTGGATTTTACCATTTTGGACAGGCTTTGACCACCGATGAAATTAAGAAACGGGGGAATGTTTTGGATAAAGATTTTAAGATCAGGCAGAAAATTTTAGGATGATCAGACACACCCGGGGTCCTTTTTACAGATTGTGGCTTTTCAGATATTCCGTGGGGCTTTCTCCCGTGATCGACCGGAACACCTGGGCAAAATATTTGGCGTCCGAAAAGCCCACCGCATAGGGAACCTCCTGCTTCGGGCATTCACCGGAAGCGTACATTTCCCGGGCTTTCTCGATCCGCAGCCGGCGCAGAAACTCAGAAAAGGTCATGCCGATATTCCTGGAAAACAGATAGCTGAAGTATTCCGGGGAAACGCCCAGTTCCGCGGCAAGATCCCGCTGATTCAGCTTTCCGGCATAGGCGTTCTCCAGAATATCCAGGGATTTCAGGATGGTCGGATGAGCGTCCGGATACTTGCTTCGCAGCCGGCTGCCCGGTGCTTTCGGCTTTCCGCCGCTGATCCGGCGTTCCACATGTTCCAGCACCCGCAGCACATCCTCCTGGGTCACCGGTTTGATCAGATAGTCCGCCACATCCAGCGCGATTCCCTGCCGGGCGAATTCAAAATCCGCGTAGCCGCTTGTAATCACAAATTCCGTTTGCACATGATAGGAACGGACGCTGGCAATCAGGCTGATTCCGTCCATCACCGGCATTTTGACGTCCGTAAAAACCACATCCGGCTTCAGCTGCAGAATCATCTCCAGTGCCGCGGAACCGTTGGACGCCTGTCCCACCAGCTGGTGTTCCCCCGGCAGGGTCGAAAGCAACCGGCAAAGGCCTTCCCTGGAACGCTGTTCATCCTCCACTACGATCATTCGCATTTGATCACCCCTCATTTTCCCCATCCCCGCCGATCCCGCCGGGAATCGGCAGCAGGAAGGTAAAGGTTGTTCCCTTGCCCGGTTCGCTCTCCAGGGTTGCCGCAAAGGCCGACCCGAAGAACATCCGCGCCCGCATCAGCACATTCCGGATGGCAATTCCCCGGTTTCCGGGATTCAGATCCAGGTTCACCTCACCCCGAAGGCTGTCCATCACATAGGCCCGTTCTTCCCCGTCCATGCCCCGGCCGTTATCCGACACCACGACGCAGAAACGGCCCTGATCCGCAAAGCCGGTAACGCGGATCATCCCGCCGGAATCCATGTTTTCAAATCCGTGAACGATGGAATTTTCAATAAAGGGCTGCAGGAATAATTTGCAGCAGGGCCATTCTCCATATTCCTCCGGGAAGGAAATCTCATATTCAAATTTGTCCATCAGCCGGTATTTCTGAAGATACAGATACTGCAGCGCCATGTCGAATTCCGTCCCCAGGGTGACTTCCGTTCTCTGAGACAGGGTGTAGCGGAGGATGTTCGACAGGCGCTTGATCAATCCCGCCGTTTCAGCGTCTCCGGATTCGAGAACGTTGTAATTGATCGCGTTGAGCGTATTGAAAATGAAGTGAGCATTGATCTGAGATTCCAGGGCCGTGCGTTCCGCCTGAATGCGCCGCTCACTCATTTCCACCTTTTCCTGATATTCCTTCTGCGCCTTTTCCCGCTGCTCCCGGAGCGCATCCAGCATCCGGTTGTATTCTGCCGCCAGCAGCCACACCTCGTGCTCGCCGCGAATCTCAACCTTCTCCTGGGTTCCCCGCTCGATGGCCTCCATCGCCCGTTTCACCGTATCGATGGGGCGGAGAATGGATCGGAGCAGCCCCGCCCAGACCGTAAAGGCCAGAATCAGCACCAGGATATACACTGTCGCGGATCTGGAATAGATATTCCGAACCCGTTGGAGAATCGCCTCCCGGTCGATGGCAATGTTCACATGCCAGTCGAAGTATTTCAGAGGACGCGTCACCACCTCTGCCCCGGTCTTTTTCAGGTAGTCCGTCTCCGAAACTCCGATATATTGCTCATCCTCGTGAAAAATAATTGTTCCCCGGTCGTCCGTCAGATATCGGTAGGTGTAATCCAGCGTGGCATCGCTGATCAGGGCGCTGGTCCGGGCCATGTTTTCCATTCGGTAGGTCACAACGATCACCGCTTCCACTTTGGCCAGGGAAGCATGAGAACCGATCAGGGGAAAGCCGATATGAAAAATGTTCATGGTGGGCAGGGCTTTCCGCCAGGCCGGCTTTGTCATCACGTGGTAATAACCTGCCTTGTGGGTCTTCACATTGTTCATAACCCCTTTGTACATCTCGTCCAGCACGGGGAGGTTCTCCCCCGTCCACAGGGCCGGCAGACCGTTGGCGTTCCAGTATCGGCCGTATTCGTAAAGCAGGCCTTCCGCTGTCACAACTGTCAGAGCGGCAATATCCTCCGAATAGTGCGTAATCCGGCTCAGCTCGTTCTTCAGCCTGCGCTCAATCGCCGGTGTCAGGCTGAACTGATTCTCCGTATAGCTGTGAACCGCGTTGTAGAGTTCGTCATTCACGGCGATTTCACCGCCGATATGCAGCTGGCCGGAAAACAGGTTATCCAGGCTGTTCGCCGCCGCGGACAAAACCACCTCGTCGGATTTCTCCGTTTCGGAAATCAGGTAATCGTAATATTGATCCCGGAGATAAAAATAGAAAACCAGCAGCAGCACCGCGGAAATCAGCACCACCGAGGTTGCAATCTCAATCCAGATATGCGATCGATAGTATCGTAGCGCTGCGCGCAGTTTCTTTCCCACAGGCGCCACCTCCAGAGGAAAGATTCGGTTCTCCCGATCCCCTTCGACCGGGATAAACCGCCGTATCACCTGAATTAATCACTGAAACCGGTTAAATTGTAGCAAAAGTCGATCCGGTTTGCAACAGAAAGAATCAGGGCAGATCACACAGGAAAAAACCTCTACGGAGCGTAGGTTGCAGAAGATCCTGCCCTCTGTTATGCTTTCCCGGAAAGGAGTGATGATGAATGGATCATTATGTAACCGGAACAACGATCAGAGCGCTGCGCGAAAAGTGTCGAATGACGCAGGCGGAACTGGCTGAAAAACTCTGCGTGAGCGATAAGGCCGTGTCGAAATGGGAAACAGGGCGCGGCTTTCCGGATGTGTCCCTGCTGGAGCCGCTGGGTCGGACGCTGCATGTCTCCGTTGCGGAATTGCTGTGCGGACAGGTCATCGTCAATGGAAACCGATCCGCCAACATGCTGAAAAGCCGGTTCTATGTCTGTCCCGTCTGCGGGAATGTGCTGCTGGCCCGAGGAGAAGCGTCGATCTCCTGCTGCGGCATTCAGCTTCCCGTCCTGGAAGCGGAGGAACCGGACAGCCTGCATCGCCTGAGCGTTCAGCGGGTGGAAGATGAAATCTATGTCTCTTCAGATCACTGTATGAGCAAGGATCATTTTCTGTCGTTCATCGCATATATGACGCCCGATCGTTGTGAAATCAAAACGCTTTATCCGGAAGGCAGCGCGGAGGCCAGATTCTTCTTCCGTGGATCGGGATGGCTGTACTATGCCTGTAATCAGCACGGACTGTTCATTCAGAAGGTTTCGGTCCGAACGATGAATCAGAGTCCCAGCGTGACGCTCTCCGTATAGTGAATCTTGCCGGAAAGATCCGTCAGTCCGAAGCAATAGCGGTAATCTCCGTCCGGAATTTTTTCCCAGGTCAGCTTCAGCCCCGTTTCCGGAACCGTAATCTCGTTTCCCTCGTATTCCCGTTCGCTTCCGTTGGCGGAAACGGCGACAAACAGGGGCCTGATGGTCATGCCTGTCTCCAGGGGAATCGTCCCGCGAATGGCGAAGCCCTGTTCATCATATCCCTGCGTTGCGCCCAGGATTTCCGTTTTCCCGTCCTTGGTATAGTTTCCCAGCAGATACATCTTCAGTCCGTTGATCCTGGCCGGGATGACAAAGCGCACATTTCCTTCTTCATCGGCATATAAGTATTCCGCCCGGACCATCTGGCCTTCCAGCATCGGCCAGGAACCGTCGAACATGGAAAGAATCAGCCCTGTCGACCAGTCAATGGTGGTCAGACCCATGTTTCCGAAACGGATGATTTCGTCCCCCTCCTGCCTGCTCAGAACGCCGTTGGCAGCCGACAGATGATTCAGATCCTCCTTTGTCAGCTGAAGAGAATAGATCATCTGCGTGGAAAGGGTCGCGCCCGAGAAGAACGCATCGGCTGTCTCCATCACGTTTTCGGCGGACACCGCTTCACTGACGCCGGCCTGAACATTCTGGTTCACTTCCCAGGGCTGATAATATTCACTTCCCTGGTTCAAAAGTCCCGCCCAGATATTGTTCAGCGCGGAAGAAGCGTCTGCCTGCGCCTGCTGCTGTGTGGAAGCCGGCTGCTCCGTCGCGTCGGGTTCCCCGAGCCCGGACCAGATCCCGCTGGTCACAGGCGTCGATGCCGGCTGATTCTGGCCGTATCCCGGATCGTATCCGCTCCAGATCCCCGAGCAGGAAGAATATCCGTCCCAGATCGAACCGTTTGAAGGATTCAGCCCGGCCCAGATATCTCCTCCGCAGGCATTGTAGACGTCGTCAAAGGGGCAGTAATCTTCATAATATCCGTTCCAGATATCGCAGAAAGATCCGGAGCAGGAATTGTCGTCACAGCTGTAAAACTCGTTGGGTGCATAGGAGGATGCCGACATCGTATATCCGGAAGAAGCGACCTTGTTGGTCATCATCGTGGCCAGCGAGGCATAGGAATCGCTCATGCCGCTGTAATGAGAAAGAATTTCCTTTTTCCCGGAATAAACCGTTTTGTAAGGAAAGAAGAAGGACATCCCATGGGCATATTCGGCAATATCGCGGGTCGTGCAGTGATAGCACACAGCCTGCTCCGCTGCCTTTTTCAGTTCCGCGCTCTCCTGCGGAAGCAGGGCGGAAAAAGCGTCGCACATGTCCGAAACGTCGACAAGGTCCGAGGCGTCGTAATCCAGAAACTCCCCGAAGGAGGTAAGCTGCGTCCGAAGGCGCACGATGCCGGCCAGGTTTGTGTCCATCAGGCGGATCAGGGCTGTGCTGAATGCATTGGCGGCTTCCATTACGGCCGGCATGCTGTCCGAGGCCACAACGGTCATGGTCGCTGTGGAAGCATTCCGGCCCCTGTTGTTGTCCTCGACATAGGTCTGGGCCATCAGCATCGCGATTTTTTCGGAAGAGAGGCCCGGGTTTTCCTCAATCGGCCTCATCCATTCGTCATAGTTGAATCCGGTTCCGCTGACCAGTTCCTGGCTCACCACGGAATAATCCGCAATGCCGTAAAGATCCGAACAGAGATCCACGCAGTTCATCAGGCAGCAGTCAAAGGCGATCACGTCCAGCCTGTGGCCGTTCAGCCCGTTGATCAGCCCTGATTTCAGTTCAGCCAGTGAAAGGCTCTCGTCTTTGTAGTTTTCATCATTACATACGCCGTAAACCGGTCCGCCGCCGTGATCCCAGAGAACCAGAATGTAGCGTTTGGCCGGTGCGGCGGAAATCCCATAGCTGATGAAGGAGCTCAGCGTCTTTGCGTCGCCCATGTTCTTCTTTCCGGCGTCCTTCAGCAGCACGGGTTGCTTTCCGTCCAGCTGATAATACTGAACGCTTCGCGAAGAAAAATCATATCCGGCCCATCGCGAAGTCCCTCCGGTGGCAAGCAGAACCGTTGCCGCGCCGGAAGCGCCGATCCCCGACGACGCCATTTCCCGGATATCCCCGCTGGCCTCGCCTTCCTCGCTTTCCAGGTCTGATCCGCAGACGTAAACAAGAATCGTCAGTTCTCTTTCTTTCGCCCGGGCTTCCGGCATGGGCCGTGCAAATGCAAAGCTGAGCATCACGGCTGCCAGCAGCAGGCAAATCCTTTTTTTCATGGCAGATTTTCTCCCGAATCACAGCTCTTGAATGGTCTCGATGAAACCGCTGCGAAATCATCTGAAATTTCGCGAAGGTTCCTGTGTTCAGGTTACAGGCTGGAAGGTTTTCAGAATGGTTTTGAACTGCTCAATGTTTTCATCGGTCAGAGGATAGGATTTTTCTTCGTCGGAATCATCCGTCACAAAGGCCTCAATCTGAATGGCATATCCGTTGGTCATCGTGTCCGCATACAGATATTCGCCGATCCGATCCGTCGCTTTAATCAGGATAAACGGGATTTTCCCGGCCATGACCGTGTCCAGATATACAGGATGTTCATCCGCGTAATCTTCGAGAATCGCTTCTTTGTAAGCTTCCATTTCTTCCGAGTCCGAACTCCAAAGGGCCAGATCTTTCAGGTCTTCATAATAAACGAGGTAAGCGGCCGCGACGATGCCGATCTCCCGGTCTTCGCCGAAACAGCCCAGATATTCCACCTTGTCTTCCTTCTCCAGGTCGTCCTTGTCAATGATCCAGCCATCCGGAAGCTGTAAGGTAAAATAGGGCGTCGTAAATGTCACGCCTTCCGCCGTTGCGGAACAGATCATCAATGCAACCATGGCCGCCGCCAGAATCATGCAGACCAAACGCTTCATGTTTCTTTCCCCCTCCGTCTCTGTGAACAGTGAATCTCCTCTTTTGCTTCGACCTCATCCGGTGATCAACATTTTTCTGCAGCCCGTGTCCGCGATCCGGCTCCTTTTTCATGTTTCGTCACCGGTGTTTATTCTATCGAACTCTTCCTCTCTTGTCAAACGTCGGTAAAGCATCCTGCCGACATCGTTGGTCAGAACATCCTGCTGGTATCATCGGCATCATCAGCTGAAATCGTCCTGCCGCCGTTTTTGTTTCACGGATGTTTCTGCAGGACGCAGCTGCCGGCGGCATGGAAGAGGGGCTGCCTCTGATGATCTTCTCAGATCATGCTGAGGCAGCCCCCTTCAGGATGCTTCAGTTTCCGTCATTCTTCCGACTGCAGCGCGTCATATCCTTCTTCACCGGTTCGGATACGCACCACGTTTTCCACATCCGTGACGAAAATCTTTCCGTCGCCGATATGTCCGGTATACAGGGCCTCCCGGGCCGTGTCGATCACCTGGCGGACAGGCACCTTGCTCACCACGATATCAACCTGCACCTTCGGCAGCAGCGTAACCTCCACCGGGGTGCCGCGGTAATATTCCGGCTTGCCTTTCTGTGCGCCGTAGCCCATCACGTTGGTCACCGTCATTCCTGTAATCCCGATGCGGTTCATGGCTGTCTTCAGGCCCTCCAGGCTGGAAGGACGGCATACGATCTGCACACGGGTATAAACCGGTTCGTCCGGAGCCTTTTCCTTCGGCTTTCTCGGAGCAATCTCAGCGGTGGTTTCCGCGGCGGGAATCGCTTTCGGGGTCGTCTCCGATCCGCCCGCGTTCTCCTCCGGCTGCATCAGGATCCCGGCATAAGCCGTCGGAAGCCCGTGCTCGGAGCGATCCAGACCCATGATTTCATCCTCCGCGTCCGCCCGCAGGCCGATGGTCTTCCTGATCAGGAAGAACACGATCGTAATCACGACGGCCGTCCAGGCGATGGTCGCGCCCACGCCGATCAGCTGCACGCCCAGGAACTTGAATCCGCCGCCGTAGAACACGCCTTTCATGGTGGATCGCCCGGTGGCAAAGAATCCTGTCAGGATCGTGCCCAGCGCTCCGCACACGCCGTGCACGGAAATCGCGCCGGCCGGGTCGTCGATCTTCACAACCCTGTCAAAGAAGGCAATCGCCACCACCACAGCCAGGCCGCACACGATGCCGATCACGGCTGCCCCGAAGGGATTCACCGCGTCGCAGCCCGCGGTGATGCCCACCAGGCCGGCCAGCGCCGCGTTGAAGGTCATGGACACATCCGGCTTGCCGTAGCGAATCCAGGTAAATGCCATGCAGGCAAA
>CADBLV010000068.1 GCA_902795555.1 uncultured Eubacteriales bacterium
ATTAAGTTTACAAGTTGATGAATCAGCCCAAAAAATAATTTTTTTGAAAGAATCCCTTCATCTTTTTGTCATTTTTCCCGATTGACACATTTCTTCTCTTTTTTTATGCTGTTATCATTCCGGAAAATCCCCCGGAAGAATTCACCCGAAGGATTCCCCGGAAGGATCCCCGGAATCATCCGGAGCATTTCCGGAAACGAAACCGTATTGCACGAAGAACGGAGGAAAAAGCATGGAATCGAACAAGCGTCCCGAAAGCATGGAACGGATTACCACCCCGGCCCTGGCCGATGCGTTTATCAAAGAGCAGGTAGCCGCCATTCGCCGGCAGGTTGGAGATAAGAAAGTGCTGCTGGCCCTGTCCGGAGGGGTAGACAGCTCCGTTGTCGCCGCGTTGCTGATCCGCGCTATCGGGCAGCAGCTTGTGGCCGTTCATGTCAACCACGGTCTCCTGCGGAAGGGAGAGCCGGAGCAGGTGATCGAGGTGTTCCGCAATCAGATGCACGCCAATCTGATCTATGTGGACGCCGTGGATCGTTTCCTGGATAAACTCGCCGGCGTTTCCGCCCCGGAACAGAAGCGGAAGATCATCGGCGCGGAATTCATCCGCGTTTTCGAGGAAGAAGCCCGAAAGCAGGACGGGATCCGTTTCCTGGCTCAGGGAACCATCTATCCGGATATCCTCGAAAGCGGTCCCGTCAAGGCCCATCACAATGTGGGCGGGCTGCCGGAGGATCTGGATTTTGAGCTGGTCGAGCCTCTGAAGTTCCTCTTTAAAGATGAAGTGCGTGTGGTCGGCGTAGCCCTGGGGCTGCCTGAAGGCATGGTTTATCGTCAGCCCTTCCCCGGTCCCGGCCTGGGCGTTCGCTGTCTGGGCGCCATCACCCGCGACCGCCTGGAGGCTGTTCGCGAAAGCGACGCGATCCTGCGGGAAGAATTCAGTCTTGCCGGCCTGCAGGGGAAAGTCTGGCAGTATTTTACGATCGTTCCGGACCTGAAGAGTGTCGGCGTCCGGGATGGCATCCGATGCGAAGAATGGCCTGTGATTATCCGGGCCGTCAACACAAAGGACGCTATGACCGCCACCGTCGAGAATATTCCCTTTGATCTGATGCAGCGAATTGTCAGCCGGATCATATCGGAAGTCCGGGGTGTTAACCGCGTTCTCTATGATTTCACACCCAAGCCCACCGGCACCATTGAGTGGGAATGACACAAATGACCGCCTGTGGCGGATATCTCGCCTGCGTCATTCTCAACCGAAAAGGAGCAATCTCCACAGTGTGGAGTTGCGACTGTTGAGGTTGCGGAGCATTTGTCCGGAAACCCGCATCTCCTTATCTCTGACGACGGGATTATGGTTCATTGCCTTATTCCACGCAAAACTCGGTCCACTCGATATGATTGTATTGCATGACATCGTCTGCTTTCTTCATGCCCAGCTTCTCGTAAAACGGAATCGCGTGCTCGTTGGCAATCAGATATACCGCAATATCCTTCTCGCCGCCGGCCATCTCATGGGCCTTCTTCATCAGGCTGCGGCCGATTCCCTGCCGCTCATAATTCCTGTCTACACCCAGATCGGTGATATACAGCCAGTACGCAAAGTCTGTCAGCCCAAGCAGCACGCCGACAATCCGATTCCCGTCATTGCGCGCAACCAGACTGACAGAAGCATTTTCGAGCAATCTGGGAATCCGTTCGGCAAACCGTTCTTTGGGATACTGAGAACCCAGATCCGTCCGTTTCAGGAAATCAATGTATTCGTCAGCAGTCAGCTTTTCGCTGCGAATCGTAATCATGTGTTTTCTCCGTCTATTCTTTCCGTATGCTGTTTCAGGTGTTCCAGGAACTCCGGCGTCCGGGACCAGTACCGAATTCCCCAGTTTTCAAAATTCCACTGATCCATGTAATCGTTGCACTCATAATCCACATACCAGATCAGGCCGTCCTGGATCACAAAATTGGTCGGAAAGTAATCGATATTCAGGCCGGCTTTCCTGGCCTGAGCTGCCATTTCCCGCACCTGATCCAGATACGGATCGGCTGAACCGCCGTCCCGCACAAGGTCAAAGATCGTATTCCCGGCGATATATTCTTTGACAACGATTTCTGCCTCTTCATCAATCGCAATCAGGGCCGGGATCCTGATTCCTACTTTCCGCAACCGTTCGTAGTCCCGTTTTTCCGCTTCAATCTTATTGCCGAAAGTATAATAATCGCACGGTTCATGATGAATCCGCTTGATAACGACCTGCCCGGCCTCTGCTTCCGCCAGATAGGAATATCCACCTTTCCCGTGCCCAAGAAGCCTGAGAATGCGGTATTCCTTTCCGCAGGCCGTGATTGACTCCATCCGGTATCCCTCCTTTTCAAGCGAAGTACAGTTCATTGATCATTCCCCTTTGTGAACTGCGGGTTCACATCTGCCATTCCGTCCGTTTGGCTCTTTTGTATCATTCCTGATCTATTTCTATCCGTCTTCCATATCGCCACTCCTGTCGCATAGAGGACAAGGCCCGGCGTCGTGGAATCCGTTATTTGATACGCCCCTGGTTTCTTTCCAGTGTAATCTGCTCCAGCATATAAGCAGCATAGTTTCCGGCCTGTTCCCGGTCATACGGAACATCGTCCCCGTTTTCATACTCCTGAAGCGCAGAACGAATCAACGAATGGTACTGCTCCGGCAGGAATTTCAACCCCCACACTCCGCCTTCCTGCTTGGACATGACCTTCTTTTCCTTCAGGTATGCCAGGATTCTCGCCAGATTCAGAATCAGGTACATGGGATTTTCCATGATCTCTTTTTCCGCGCCGGAAACATCATTCCAGATGGAGTCAAGATAATTCTGTTCCGGTACTTCACCGAACACTTCCGGAATCGGCAGCCCATAAAGGCAACGGCCCCTGTTTCGAATCACGGTGAAATGTGCAGCCAGATCTTTGTCAGTTCCGTTCATTTTCCGGATATAGTCCTCAGGATCTCTCCGATACCAGTCCGTATGCATCCTGGAATAATGAAGAATGAAAGGTGTCGGATAAACAAACGGATTGCACACGTCTCCTGTGACAATACTCATTTCGATTCCTTTGCCCTGGCATTCACGATCCAGTTCAATCAGCCTGTCCATAAACCGGCGCTTCTCCTCATCGGTCGGCACCGTGTTGACAACCACCAGGAAATCCAGATCGCTTTTTTTCGGCTGATAGCATCCCATCACGGCAGAGCCATGCAAATAGACGCCCGTAAGACGGTCCTTCAGGATCGCTTTTGTCATTTCCGTAAATCGACAGATCAACGGTTCCTTCTGATCATGCGGATTCAGTTTCAGGGCCGCAATGATCTCGTCTCCATCCCGTTCTCCGGTTTCCGTGAACCCAAATGCTGTATACAGTGCTTTTGCCGTTGTGTTTTCCGGCTCATAAGACAGCCAGCAGTATTCCGCCGGTCCGCATGGTTCACCGGCAATAAAGTCCAGGATCAGATTCATGGCAGCCCGGCCATACCCTTTCCGCTGATACCGTTCATCAATCATGAAGCGCCACAGGTTGTAATTATGGTGGGCAATAGCCGGAGCATCCTCCCACTCATCATCCGTACCGAATCCAATCATGCAGAAGCCCACCGGCGTCCTGTCATCATAAATGCCAAAGGGGAACGCGTGCCCGTGATGGGTGATCGCGATATAGGCCTCAATGATGCTGACGTCATTCGGGGCAACAAAGCTTTTCTGCGCATCGCCGACATGCAGTTTCAGGATATCCCAGACATTCTTTCCGCTTATTCTTTCCAGTCTGATCATGGCCTTACCCTTTCAACAGCGATCCTGTGAAGCCCGAATCTTTCTTCGTGCCGTCGCAAACATCTGCCCCATGCTTCTGTTTTCATCTCGAAAAAACACTGAAACTCTCCGAACTGCCAGCGGAATATCCTTCTATTCTCCTGTCGGAATCTTCTCATTCAGGCTTTTGTTGCGGTAGTTCAGGTTGGTACGCAGGGAATATCCCTGTTTTTCCCAGAAAGCATTGGCCGCCTCGTTGTCCATGAAAACAAGGCCGAACACCTTCTGAATTCCTTCCTTCTTCAAAGCTTCTTCCGCCTCGGAAACAAGGCGGGCAGCAATTCCCATCCGCCGGTAGTCCGGATGAACGCACATATGATGAATGATCCCTCTGCGTCCGTCATGCCCCGTCAGAATCACACCGATGATCTGATCACCCCTGACAGCCGCAAAGCAGGTATGTGGATTGCGTTTCAGATACCTGGCAATTCCTTCCCGGCTGTCATCCACAGGATTGAGCGCCCGACGGCTTTGTTCCGTGCTGTTCCAGAGGCCGAAGATTGCGTCATAATCGTCGATCGTAACCAGTCTGATCCGATATTCCACAGGGTTCGCTCCTTTCAAAGTTCAACTTCAGGAAATCATTCATCCGGGGCCTTGTCCTCCCTCCGGGCGTTCCGTCTTTCACGGACTGCCGCACGACCGATTCCGGCCTGTCCCGGTCCGTCAGATCATCATCTCCATATACCGGCGATAAGTCGTAAAGCCCGCTGCTTCATAGAAGGCCAGAGCGTTCCCGTTGAACTCCCACATGTTCAGTTCGATCCGATGATATCCCTGTTCTTTTGCAAAGTCTTTGATAAAGCGGATCATGGCTGAAGCAACCCCCTGCCTGCGGTGGTTCTCATCCACGCAGAATTCATCGATATCCAGAAAATCCCGTTCATACATGAAAGGATTCTCCGGTTTGCGAATATGATGCAGCACGGCAAACCCGCAGATCGTCTCATTTTCCGCCGCGACAACGATCCGCTGCTCCGGATCATGATAAATCACATAAATATAGTCCCTGAGCTCATCACGAAAGCCGGGCTTGAATACCTCCGGCTTTCCGGCGACATGCAGATCATTGACCTGCCTGCGCAGTTGATTGACGCGATCCAGCTCCTCTTCTCTGGCAAATCGGATTTCCATCATATGCTGTTCCCTTCTGTGTTATTTCCCTGCTGAAACCCATTGAACCACGCCCTCTCATGAAACGCCTTTTTCTTCGGCGAGGTGGGCTCTGACTCCGCTCTTCCGACCGGGAGAATACAAACCAGTTCATATCCTTCGGGAACGTTCAGAATCTGAGCGATTTGATCGCATATCCGGTCCGTGTCCGTGATATGTCCCTCATACCAGCAGCTTTGGTATCCCAGCGCGGTGATCGCCAGGAGCATATTTTCGATGGCGGCAGCATAGTCCTGTGTCGCAAAGCATCGGTCGCGATAGGCGTTTTTTCTCTGCGTCAGAACGCAGAGCACAGCCGGAGCGGTTTCACCCACAGGCGGATCAATGGCTGCCCGAATTCTGGCCAAAACATCCGGATCGTCCACCGCAATGAGACTGGTGGTCTGTTTGTTGCATCCGGACGGCGCAGCCAGCCCGGCTTCCATGATGGCCTTCAGATGTTCTCTCGGAACCCTCTCCGGCTTAAACTTTCCGCGGTAGCTGCGCCTGTGAAGGATGGTCTCCAGGATGGTCTGCTGATTTTTCGGGATGACATACTTTTCCAGCCTGTATAAATGCTCGTCATCAATCTCCGTGTTTCCGTTCTTGAACGTATAGCCCATCTTTTGATAAAACGGAAGGCCGGTGATGGAAGCAGGGATCTCAATCCGACTGGCACGCAGGGCAAATTCGTCCCGCTCCAGGGTTTCCATGATGGCCCGTCCGATGCCTTTCCCCTGATAATCCGGATGAACAAAGATGCTGAACAGACTGCTTTCGTCTTCTTTGCCCCAGTATGGGCCGATCGCTCCGCAGCCGATGATCGCGCCATCTTCTTCGGCCACATAGAAGTGCGTCCAGGATGCACGCTGCAGAACATGCTCCGGCGTCTGTGTTTTCACAAGTTCTTCCATCAGTTCAGCCGGATAATCGCCGATGTTGGAGATTCGGATCGTCGTGACAATCAATTCGGAAACCTTCTGAGCATCCTGCTCTCTCAGTCTTCTGATGTTCAAGAACGTTACCTCCCCGTCGTTTTCCTTTTCATCGCTGCCAGTTCTTCAGAAAATCGCTTCGCGTTTCCGGAATGTTCGGCAGCTCGTAGCCCCGATAGTTCAAGGCCCTGAATTTGAATTTCACCAGTTGAACATCCACGCCCAATTCACCGGCCAGCATTTCGAAGGAAGGAATGTCCGGATTTTCGTAAAAGAAATCCAGCATTCGTTCTTCCTCGAACCGCATTTTCGCCATCGGCGTTTTATAGCGATCAATATGCTCGCTGATATAAGTAACCGCTTCCTGATACTGAAGAAAATGAATCTGATCCAGAATGAACGCATCATCAATGCATAAATCCGCTCCGGTCAGGTTGGCGTTGAACTCCTTCGGCGCGTTGGAAAAACTGAAAAGCCGACAGTCTTCAAAACTGTCACTGAAATGGTTTCCGGAGGCGGCGGCTTTATAATCATTCAGGGAATGACCCAGTTCGTGGATGAGCCCGGTTTTTCTCTGAACTGCGTCTGCCGCCCGGTTGATCCCGATCACCTGTCGTCGGTTCATCACCGTATAGAACCCGAGCAGGCTCTCCGGTTCATCAAATTCTTTCAGCAGAATATTCCTGTCGCAGATGATCTGAAGCGGATCGCGGGTTTTATATTTCTGATACGCATTCCGTGCCATCTGCAGGGCTTGCGGCCTGATCAAGTGGCATCTCTCCCTTTCGCCGTTTTCTCCGGCTGCTGTCTGCTCTGATTCAAAAGCAGATTGCCCATCAGCCGCTTACCGATACTTCTTGGGAGTATACTGCCGCGCTTCCTCCTTCGTTTCGAAGAAGATTTCCATCATCAGATCGCGGAATGCGTCTTTCTCTTCCTCGTTCAGGGTTCCGCCTGCATACAGACCTTTGGCGGTTTCATAGACCGCCTGGGCCTGGGCCATTCCGCGACTCCCGTATTTTTCCTTCGCCCTGGCCAGAATCTCTTCTTTTCGAAGCTCCTGTCTGAAAATCTCATCGTCCATAAAGTAATCGGTTCCGACACCGAGAACCGCAGACACCTTCTTGATCGCCTCAACGCCGGGCTGTCTCTGGTTGTTCTCCATGTAGCGAAGGGCGCGCTCAGTCAGCCCGGTCGCTTTGGCCAGAGCCGTGAGAGTCATCTTCCTGGACAGCCGGAGCGCCCTGAGCTTGTCTCCCCTTGTGGCATCCGGACCAAGCTCAATTTTCGCGTCAAAATCCCTGCTTCTGGTCAGCCTTTTCTCCTGCTTATGATCCTGATTCTTCATATCCGTTTCCTCCTTCACCATCTGATACAAAAAGAGCATCACATCCGTCGAACCCGGGTTCCGGATTCCATGTTCCCATGATACAACACATCATTTTCTCTTGTCAAGAGGCTTTGTTTTTTCCTTTCAGTGCGATCCTTGCCGCCCCGGGGTCAAAAGAAATGTTTTTTGTTCACAGGTCGAACGGCCCGGTTTTCCATGCAAATCCGAACAGTCGGCTTTCCATACGGATCCCGGCGGCCCGGTTTTCCAAGAGCACTTGAAAAAAACCGGGGCTTCGGATATAATCCCGTTATCCGGTTTTGGGAATTACTGGGAACAGCGCCAGCGTATGGCCTGTTTCCGCCATATCCGTATGGTCCCGCGGTCATATGTTTCCGGAGGTGTTTTGATGATCAGGGAAATCATTCATGATCCCGTTTTTCTGGCGAGGAAATCCGCTCCCGCGACAGAAGCGGATTTGTCTGTGGCGCAGGATCTTTTGGATACTCTGCGGGCGCATCTGGATCATTGCGTCGGCCTGGCCGCGAATATGATCGGAGAGCGGAAACGAATCATCGCCGTATGTTCCGGTCCGCTGATTATGATCATGCTGAATCCGAAAATTCTTCGAAAGAGCGGGGAATATGAAACGGAAGAAAGCTGCCTGTCCCTGGAAGGAAAGCGTCCGACCCGCCGCTATCGCACGGTTTCTGTTCAATGGCAGGATCAGCAGATGAAATCCCACACGGATACGCTCAACGGATTTGTGGCGCAGGTTGTTCAGCATGAGATTGATCACCTGAACGGCATCCTGATCTGATACACATCTTTCTTTCAAATGGAAAATTTAAATGATTACGTTATCAGGAACGAAATCTGTATTTTCCTGTGTCATCCTGATTTTCGATAAAAACGATCTGTTGTTTTTATAGCGCCAAAGGTGCGTCGAAGATCGCATGAGACGGGATCGGGAGCAAAATTTTCATTTTTTCCTGTTGACATGCGCTCGAAAGCGGCGTATGATCTGATTAAACGATTAAACGATCGTTTAATTGATGCACAGGAGGGAATCACCATGAAGAAGTCCTACAGGATCGAAGTCGATTGCGCCAACTGCGCCAACAAGATGGAAGCCGCGGCCGCGAAGGTGCCCGGTGTGCAAAGCGTCACGGTGAATTTCATGGCGCAGAAAATGAATGTTGAATTTACGGACGGCGCAGAGGCCGCGTCTGTGATGAAAAAGGTTCTGGCGGCCTGCAAGAAAGTCGAAGACGACTGCGAGATCTATCTGTAAAAAAGAAGGCGATCGCCATGACAAAAAAGCAGAAAAAGATGCTCATCCGGATTCTGATCACCGCCGTAATGCTGATTGCGTTGCATTTCATTCCGGCGGAAGGAATCCTTCGCTTCCTGCTGTATCTGATCCCCTATGCCGTCATTGGATGGAATATCCTGGTGAAAGCCGGCAAGGGCATCGCGAACCGGCAGGTTTTTGACGAGAATTTCCTCATGGTTGTCGCCACGGTCGGCGCCTTCGTGATCGGTCTTGTCAAAACAGGCGATTATGTGGAAGCAGTGGCCGTCATGCTTTTTTATCAGATCGGCGAACTCTTTCAAAGCTATGCCGTCGGGAAAAGCAGGCGGAATATTTCCGAGCTGATGGATATCAGGCCGGATTACGCCAATGTCGAACGGGACGGCGATCTGGTTCGTGTGGATCCCGATGAAATTCCCACAGGCAGCATCATTGTTGTAAAGCCCGGTGAAAAAGTCCCGATTGACGGGGTTGTGACGGAAGGGCACTCCAGTCTGAACACTGTAGCACTGACCGGTGAGAGCGTTCCCCGGGATGTATCGCCGGGCAACGAAATCATCAGCGGATGTATCAACATGTCCGGGGTTCTGAAAATCCGGACAACCCGTGAATTCGGCGATTCCACGGTTTCCCGTGTGCTGGATCTGGTGGAAAACGCCTCCTCCCGCAAATCCCGCTCCGAGAATTTCATTTCCCGGTTCGCCCGCTGGTATACGCCCGCCGTTGTCATCAGTGCGGCCGTTCTGGCCATAGCCCCTCCGCTGATCCGCATGCTGACGGGTCGCTTACCCCTGTGGGATGAATGGGTATATCGGGCCCTGACCTTCCTGGTCATCAGCTGTCCCTGTGCGCTGGTGATCAGCATTCCGCTCAGTTTCTTTGCCGGAATCGGCGGAGCCGGCAAGGCCGGTATCCTGATCAAGGGATCCAATTTTCTGGAGTCCCTTTCGAAAACCGGGATCGTGGTCTTCGATAAAACCGGAACACTCACCCATGGCGTTTTTGAGGTGACTGCCATTCACCACTGCCCCTGGTCGGAAGCGCAGCTGCTTGAATATGCCGCGCTGGCCGAATCAGCCTCCTCCCACCCCATCGCCCTCAGCCTCCGCCGGGCCTATGGAAAGGAAATCGATCGCGGTCGGGTCAGCGAAATCGAGGAAATCAGCGGCAGCGGCGTCACTGCGCTGGTGGACGGGAAAACGGTTGCCGCCGGCAACGAACGGCTGATGCAGCGAGTCGGTGTTTCTTTCGTCCCCTGCCATCACGTCGGTACCATTGTCCATCTGGCTGTGGATGGAGAATATGCCGGCCATATCGTCATCTCGGATATCACGAAACCTGAATCCGCCGCTGCGCTCTCTGACCTTCGAAAAGCCGGCGTTCGGAAAACGGTCATGCTGACAGGAGACCGCCGGGCGGTGGCGGAACAGGTCGCAACGACTCTGGGCATCGACGAATTCCACAGCGACCTGCTTCCGCAGGAAAAAGTGGACCGGGTTGAATCCCTCCTCCGGGAAAAGGCGCCGAAGGAAGTCCTCGCTTTTGTCGGCGACGGAATCAATGACGCGCCGGTGCTTTCCCGGGCGGATGTGGGCATCGCCATGGGCGCCCTGGGTTCCGATGCCGCCATTGAGGCAGCGGATGTGGTGCTGATGGACGACAACCCCATGAAAATCGCCAAATCGATCCGAATCGCGCGAAAATGTATGCGAATTGTGTATGAGAATATCGTTTTTGCCATCGGTGTCAAGCTGGCCTGCCTGATCCTCGGCGCCCTAGGGATTGCCAATATGTGGCTGGCCATCTTCGCGGATGTGGGCGTCATGGTGCTTGCCGTTCTCAATGCCATCCGCGCGTTGTTTGTCAATAAGCTGTAATGTAAGAAGGAGGAATCCCCCCTTGTCCGAATGCCGTTTGCCTCATCATCACCACGACAACACCGAGCATCTTTTTGATCACATGCCTCTGCCGAAAGCCTTTGCCGCTACTGCGGAGCTGATGAAGCTCCTCAGCGATAACACGCGACTGAGGCTGTTCTGGATTCTGTGCCATTGTGAGGAGTGTCCGCTGAATCTCTCCGCCATGCTGAATATGTCTAGCCCTGCCCTGGCCCATCATCTGAAGCTGTTAAAGGCCGCCGCCCTGATTCAAAGCCGGCGGGAAGGCAAAGAAGTGTATTATCGCGCTGCCGACACGCCCCAGGCAGAAGCCCTGCATCGGACGATTGAACAGATTGCGGATCTGGCCTGTCCCGGATAATCCGGCCGTCTGATGATTCAAGAGTTCGAACTCGAATAGATAGGCGCACATGGCCGACGATCATGGAGAGATCCACCGCCCCGACGTTGCGGGAGCCGGAATGATTGCGAGCTGCGCCGCCTGTTCCATCGCCCCGACATTGAAGGATCCGATATTATTTGGGACTGCGCCACTTGTTGAAGGGGAAAACGATCTGACGAACATGGCCGACGATCATGGAGCGATCCACCGCCCCGACGTTACGGGAATCGTTGGAATTGTTCCGATGGTCACCCATCAGGAAGAAATAGTCCCGGTCAACCGTAAATTCCTTTCCCGTAAATGAGGCCAGCAGACTGGCAAATTCCATCTCTTTGCTGGAATATTTTTTGCCCTGATAGGTGATCTGCTTCTCGCCGCCCGACAGGCTGGCAAAGATCATATCCTTTCCCTCGGAATCTTTGCAGAACAGGCGGGTTTGCCGCAGTTCGAAAGCGTTTCCGTTCAGACAGACCACATAACGCCCGGTTCCCTGTTCGGCGAAAGTCAGAATATCGCCTTTTTTCGGAATCGTATAATCGTTCATCTCGTTCAGGGTGCCGCTTCGGTAATCATCGTTCAAAAAGCTTTCTTCCTGCTTTTCCCCGTTGATATACACATATCCGTCTGTCAGCCGGATTGTTTCGCCGGGCAGCCCCACAACCCGCTTCACAAAATTGGTGGCTCCCCGGTTTGGATATCGGCAAACGACAATATCATTCCGCTGAGGATTTCCGCCCAGGGTCAGGCGGGGAGCCTCCTCCTGGGCTTCGCTACTCTGCCAGGGAAAGGACAGCCAGTTGGAAGAATAATCAAACTTGCTGATCAGCATGATTTCCTGATCCGCCAGCGTATCGTCCATGGAGTGGCCGTCCACCCGAACAGGCTCAAAGAGAACCGCCCGAATCACCAGCGCGATCGCAAAAGCTGCCAGCAGCGTCCAAATCCACGACAGGATCTCCTGACCCACAGTCCGCTTCACCTTTTCCTTCTTACGTTTTCCGTTTGCGGTCTTTTCGGCCGGTTCCGGGGATGCCTGCTGTTTCGTTCCGGTCTGTTCCCCGCCGGTCTTTTCAGCCGCGGCATATTCTTCCGGGTTTTTTTCAGACGTTCCTTCCGGTGTCATATTCTTTTCTGCTTCGCTCATCTTACCCTTCCCCTTTCAGCCTTGCGATTTCCCGCTCAATCTGTTCCCTGCTGACATAATTCAGCGGAGAAAACCGGCCATTCAGCGCTTTTTGCAGCTTTTCAACGGCAGCCTGGCGATCCCCGGCTTCCTCGTCATACCGGCTGAGGAAATAAAGCGTGTCAATCTGACCTTCCTTGATGCCGATGGCCTTGTCAAAATAAGGTCTGGCCGCTTCTTTGTCTCCCTTCACCCGATACAGGAACTGGCCCATGTTATCCAGGCAGATCGGATCCTCATCGTCATATTCAACGGCCTTCAGCAGGAATTCCTCCGCCCGCTTCTCGCCTTCCGTCCAGGCTTCCTCCGGGCTCAGACATTTTTCGATCGGCTCGTCCGGCGTTTCACGCTCCTCCGCTTCCCCGGCCGCTGCTACGGCTGTTGCCGCCGCGTCACCTGCTGCTGCGTCGTCGGCTGCTGTGTCGTTAGCCGCCGCATCGCCGGCTGTCGTGCCATCTGCCGCCGTATCACCGGCTTCCGTGTCTGCCCCGGGCTCCCCGTCCGGCCGGGCCGCTGTCATCGCGGCAAAATCCGGCCTGTTGGCCCGGTCATACTTTTCCACATAAAGGTATCCCAGGGTCTGATAGAGCAATCCGTTCTGCGTCTTGCGAAACTGCTGCTCCAGGGTCTGGATGCCCTTGTCCATGTTCCCCAGACGGAAGCAGCACACGGCATAATCCACCAGCAGATTGGTCCGCTGATCCTGTGTCATTCCCGGGGCCTTCTGATGCTTCACCAGAAAATCCTTGGCTTTTTGATATTGTCCGTCACGGATGATCAGCAGGGCATAGGCCAGAACATATCTTGGATCGTTCAGCCCTTCCGCGAAACATTCCTCATACAGCCGGATCGCTTCCGCCTCGCTGCCGCTTTTCTGCATCCGGTAGGCTTTGTTGGCTTTGATACCCGTCATAAAACCCATGGTCATGCTCCTTTTGCCTTCGATTTCAGTTTACCGTTTATTGTCCAGCTTCCTTCTCAGGCGCTGATAACGGTATTGTACCTCATTTTTCTTCTCTTGTACAGAAGCAGGCCGCAGGGAAGCTTCACTCAGCAGGGCCATCGCCTGTTCGGTCAGACGAAGGGCTGCCTCGGGATTCCGCCGCACATGCTCCTCATATTTGGCCAGCTCAATGTATGGATCCGCTCCGCCCTGACGGCGGGCGATCATCTCGCGCCAGATCCGGGCCGCTTCCTCCCGTTCGCCGCCGCGCCGATAGCTGGCCGCCAGCGCCCGGGACGCCTCCTCCGCCATGCTGCCGGTTCGGGCCAGTGTGTAGCACCGCCTGGCCGGGCCGGTGTGGCTGACGCGTTCCAGGGCCCGGCCCATAGAATAAACATCCTCCGGAAAAGCGATCTTTTCCGGATGCAGATACAGATCCGCCATATGATTCAAAAGCACACAGAGGGAGGCGATATCCTGCGCGTTGTGCGCGAGCACATCCTGCAGAAGGGCTTCCTGCTTCGTTTTCAGATACGCAAAATACCGCTGAGGCACCTCGCTGCCCGGAAGATCATCTGTCCGCGGCTTTCCGAGCACCACTTCCTCCAGTCGGCCCAGGTTGCACCGGCCCAGCCGCAGCTTCCACAGCCTGCGGCACAGATGCAGAAGATCCAGATGCGGCAGATCCAGGCATGCCTGATCCATGCGGTTCATGCGAAACCGTGATTCCAACAGGGGAACATCAAAGGTGGCGCCGTTAAACGTACACAGGGCGTCGAATTTTCCCAGCCCCGCCGCCACATGGCGCAGAAGAAACGGCTCCTCCGGATAATCACGCATCAGAAACTGATGCACCTCAAATCCCACGTCTGTCAGATATCCCATTCCCACCAGGAAAGCAACGCTGCCGCTGCCGCCCAGCCCCGTGGTTTCCGTATCCAGATACAGAATGCGCCGCGGGTCCAGATTCACAGGAATCTCCTTTTCCGTCATCAGGGAAAGGGTTCCCCCTGTCAGTTCCAGGGCTCCCGGAAACTCCGCCAGCGGCCGGGTCACCGCCAGATGCCTGCAGTCCCGTTCTTCCGTCTGCCCCCCCGCCTCGGCCTGCCTGTTCACCGGGCCGCCTACGGCCCGCAGCTTATCCCGCAGGTTCATCGGGTCAGCTCCCGCAGGATCCGGATGGCCGTTTTCTTGCCGTCCTCCCCGATTTCTCCCACCGGGCCCACGCAGGACGGACAGCCGTATTCGCACGGGCAATCCGCCGCCACCTGCAGCGCTTTCTGCAAAAGCACTTCCCGCATGCCAAAGGCCTTCCGGGACAGACCGATTCCGCCGGGGCAGTTGTCATACAGGAAGATCGTCGGATGATCCGTGATCGGGCTTTTCACCTGATATACCACGGCGATATCCGTCGGCGCGCACATCAGATAGAGCGGACAGACGATCCGCAGCAGGTTGGCAATGCCCATCATGCCGTTTTTCAGCGTGTCGCTGGGAAAAGCGGAAACCAGATCCTCCGGCAACGTCCACCACATGGATTCCGTGTGCATGTCTGTCTCCGGCAGCCGCACATGCCCAAACCCCAGGGTTTCATGGGTGTCAAACCGAATCTTCTTAAACATGGTCACCAAAGCGGTCACCTTGATCTCTCCCAGCGCCGCCACACCGCCCCGGGCGGGCTGTTCTTCTTTTTCGATATCCAGAAGGCTAAGGCTGATGTTCAGGTCCGCGTCGGTATAGTATCCCACATCCACACTGCGAATGAAGGCCTTGCAGGCGTCAAAGTCCAGCTTTTCCACCTGAAACTGACGTCCCTCATGCATATAAATCGCGTTTTCGTGCAGCAGCATCGGCGCGGTAAACCGGTCCATCTCCCCCACGACCCGATGTCTGGCGGGGTCTGTGATATCGATGATGATAAAATTCTCCGATGCCGCGGAGCGAAGAGAAATCTCGCTGGCGGGAAAATCCTCTGCCGACCAGTGATATCGTCCTTCCACATGATGCAGAATCCCAGCGTCCGAGAGATATTCCAGCAGCTCCTCCGTTCCCGGTGCGTTTCCGAAGGAATCATGATCCTCAAAGGGCAGTTCGAAGGCCGCGCACTTGAAATGGCTCAGCAGGATATACAGGTTGTCAGGATTCAGCAGGGCGTTTTCCGGGCTTTTGGTCAGAAAATAATCCGGATGGTTCACAATATACTGATCGATGGCCGCGGAAGAGGCCACGAAAAAAACAAGGCTGACGCTCTGACGGCGACCCGCCCGCCCGGCCTGCTGCCAGGCGCTGGCAATCGTCCCGGGATATCCGCACATGACGCAGGCGTCCAGCGCGCCGATATCAATTCCCAGTTCCAGCGCGTTGGTAGAAACCACCGCGTCCACCTCGCCCCGGCGAAGGCCTCTTTCAATCTCCCGGCGTTCCCCGGGCAGATAGCCGCCCCGATAGCCCCGAACTCTTCCGGCATTGCCCAGCGGATCCCGCACCATATCCTTCAGATATCGGGTCAGCACCTCCACCGTCAGCCGGGAGCGGGCAAAGGTGATCGCCTGGATTCCGTTCTTGAGCAGCATGCCGCTGATTGACCGGGTAATCGGGATCGCGCCCTGGCGGATCCCCAGCTGCCGGTTTACCACCGGCGGGTTATAGAACACAAAGTGCCGCTCTCCCATAGGGGCGCCGTTCTCGTCCACCAGCGTGACCGGCCGGCCGATCAGCGTTTCCGCCAGCTCCTGCGGGTTGGTGATGGTCGCGCTGCAGAGGATGAACCGCGGGCGGCTGCCGTAGAATTCGCACAGGCGCAGCAGCCGGCGCAGCACGTTCGCC